>NZ_JAJCNF010000013.1:0-85961 GCF_020560945.1 Dorea sp. 210702-DFI.3.125 | reverse complement strand
TGAAATATAGAGTTTTCAAGGTACAAGTCCCATTTTGGGTATGGGAAGTCTTTATTACTAAATAAAGTTACCGGAAGATAACAGCCAAAAGAAATAATGATAGCTGCAACCATTCTTGTCATATGATATCCATAAGTATTTCCCGATATGATATACAGGATAATTACTCCTACGCCAGTCACTGCAAAGACTGCATTTCTAATAATAGATAATTTCATATTACCTTCATCCGTACACCAGTTATTCTGTGGAAATATGCATATCACAATTCTGACGATTGCCGATATCCATATGATAGCTTCAATGATGACTGGCATTTTTAATTCTGGGAATGTTAATTTCCAGATATACATCAACATAATATAAAATACTGTCATTGTGATAGACGATACCTGCAATCCAATCCCTAACTGTCTCTTTATTTTATCATTACTTCCATGCACTGCCCGGATAATTCTTGGTACCAGATGAAAAGCATCTCCTCCACAAAGTGTCAATGTCAATATTCCATAAAGAATAAACAACACATTTCCCTTTGAAAATATAAAAAATAAAATTGCTGCAACCAGATCAAAAAGCAAATACGCTGCATCAAATATTGCTTCCATCACATCTGGCATCTGTGGTTTGTAACTGTTCTCTTTCATTATAAATCCTGCTCCTTTTTAATTAAAACTTAGTTTTCATTTGCCTTCTCCTTATGCTCCCTTAAACATTTTTCTGCATTATTACAGATTTTATCAAATACCTTCATACACATATGCTTCTCTTCATCTGTCATTCCACTTAAAACATTTTTCGCAAACTCTTTTTGTGCATTTAATCCTGCTTCCACAATTAGCTCTGCCTTATCCAGCAAAAAAATCTCAATATGCTTTTTATTCTCTTTACTTTGTTTCCTTTCAACAAGCCCTTTGTTTTCCAAGGTTTTCAACGAAGTGGACACATGAGATTTTGTTGATTTTCTAATCTTTACGATTTCTGCTGCAGTATTATTCTGCGGATTATTATGCAAGAACATAAGTATGTCATATTCCATCTGTGTTAACTCATACCGATCACATACCGCGCCTGAAAGCAACTCATAATAACTTATTATTGTTTTATGCTTATCCCAAAAATACATTTTCTCCTCCATATCGTTCTTTTTAGAACGATTATAGAGTGGTATTTATTATTTGTCAACTATTTTTATAAAGTTAGAAAAACCTAAAATGATTTAGATTTTCAAATGACTTGAATATCGTTTCATGATACAATGGTTACAGAAAATGGAATTGTATTAAAAAGAGGGTACATAGATGGATTTTGTCGACAAAGCTTTATCAGAGATTTGCAAATAAAGGAAGAATACGATACGATGAAAAATAACATCAAAAGAAAAGATAATATTAAATCTGTAACATTAGTAATAGATGCCTATGACGATAGGAAATTGGAAATCCCACTTGAGGTGTGGCAAGTTGACATTATCTGCAGAATGCTTGGTCTAAGCGTAGATACAACCAACTTAGACACTTATAGTATGCGAAGTAAAGAACAAGTAGATTCGGATATGAAAATATATTATCATACCTTAAGAAATATACATAATAAAGAATAGAATACTATAACCGTAGGGGGAATGTACTATTGAAAATTATTCCACAAAATACAGAAAATCTCTTATGGAACAAATTATATAATGAATATAAATTCACCCCCAAGATACACGGACAATTTGAATGGATAAAAATTCCTAATGAGAATAAGACATATCACAAAGACACTCCTTGGACAGATGAACAGGAATATCTAATTAATTCTTTTTTGGAAGAGTTGGTAAGCGATGAAGTGTATGCCTTTGATTGGCAACATGACTGTTTTTTATTTTCTCCAAAAGAATATATCCCTTTTGATTATGAATATTATGACACTAACAGAAAATGTAACGTGTATTTTCCTACCTACTATCCGAATGGTGATTATCATTTATTTTTTGACCCCGACTGGAACTATGGAATATTTGGGAATCCTTGGAAAAAAGAAATTATTATAATGGGGAAAATTTTAATAGAAAAATTTGAAAGCAATAAAACGAATTTAAATATTAATTGATTTTTCATTTTAAGAACGATTCCTGTTTGACTACATTGGAATTACCCGGAAAATGAAAAAGCCAGAAGCCTTGAAAATCAAGGTTTCTGACTCTTCAGTCAACAGGGGATGAGAGAATCGAACTCTTTCCCCAGGGTGCTGTAACCCCTGATTTATGGGGCTATACGGCATTCGTTTACTGATTACTACTGATTACTATTTTTTATACCCAAACAACCATGGAAAGGAGGCAGCTTTCCAGATCTCTCTATAAATCCTCAAGATACGAAGTACCAAAATATCTAATCTGCCTGCACAGAATAATCAACGGTGTTGAATTCCCAATTACTTTACGCATTATTCAACTCCTCCAAGAATTCTTTTTCATTATCAAACCGAAAGATCGATATATGATTTCGACCTAAATATTTGATAAATTCTTCTTCTGTCATTCCTGCTATCTGAGAACAATAACCTATGTTGACGCCACTTTGAGTATAATATCTAAGAGCCACCGCTTGTCTTGCAAACTGATTCACCTGCTCATGGCTCATTTTTGTATCATAAAGAACTTCATCCGGTATACTTAATACTATCTGACACATAAATCAGCCCTCCTGCTCTATAAAATTTTCTCTTTTAGTTTATCACAGTTTTTTAACAACTAGCAAAAGCTATATTTTATTTTATAATCCATCTGCCAAAACGTTTACCGCCCTCTCTAACAAGAATTCCTTTCTTCTGTAGTTTAGGTAAAATTCTTTTTACTGTTCCTAATGAAATACCTGTCCTTTGTTGAATTTCTTTTTGTGTGATAGATGGATTTTCTTTTATCAGTTGAACAATCTCCAACTCCTCTTTTGTTTCAAAGTCGCAATCCAAAGTCTCAATTTTATTTTTTGTTCTTTTTAAGTCGCTCTCTAAAGTTGCAATTTTATCATCCAAAGTTTCACTCACTGATTTATTATTAACTCCAAAGTCAAAAGAATACTCCTCATCCAATGGCACAATAATCCGGAACACATCTCCTTCAACAAATTCCGGCTCTTTACCTGAATAGAATTTGCAATACTTAAATAGTTTACGTACCCCAGATCCAAGCTGATCAGCATAACCGATATTTCTAAAAAATGCTGCTATAATCGGATTCTTTGGATTGGGTTCCAGATTATCTACTGTTATAAAACCTTCCTTGGTTGCACGGTTTGCATTTTCCACATACATTCGATCTTTTTCAATCACGAATTTTGCCGTATAGCTGCTTGTAAATTCCCGATGCATCAAGGTATTGCTTACCATTTCTCTTACAATCGTGTTTCTAAGGCTCTTATTTACAGCTCCTTCCAAAAAGAACTTATCCGGCAAATTCTTTCTTCCGAAATCCAGAAGCTGACTATAACTTTCGATTAGATTTGTCTTAATAATTTCCCGATCGTCATAACGATCTACATTGACTTTCCTTACAAGTGCATCTGTCACATAAGTCGGTGCAACATTTAAAATCACATCATCTTTTCCAAGAAGCATAAGTGCTGCAAGATTGAATCCCTCTTCTCCTGTAACAACATCTCTGCCATACAGTCCTGCACTTTTCAATAGTTCCTAATCATCCATTGCTGTCCATGGATGTTGCCCACCCGCATGATTCTGGGCCATAACCCTGATTTTAGGTAACAAATCTAATCTCAAGTCTTCCATTTTGGCATAAGGAAATATCTTCTTCTCCGTGAAAATATTCTGTTTACGTATATACATCTGAGCAATCGCACTTGTTGATGTCACTTTTACATCAGCATCATCTACACGATCATAAATTATTTTCTTAAACCTAAAATGATTTGAACTCATCATACACCTGCTTTCTACGCATTAGTGCACCTAAAAAATACAGCATTTCTTAACTGAACAGTATTTTCAATGCATGAACGCATATGATATACTGTTTTCATCATAAAAAACCTTATCTAAATGACATTGAATGATTTATTTTCTATCTAAAATTTTATTAAACCGACTAAAGACTCCATAGTTTGTGTGTTTGACTTACTGTTTATATCTATCTTCTCCTAAATATTTTTCTAGTCATTGCAATATAAAATTGCTTATACAGTCTCTCCCTTAAGAGTCCTGGTATTCTGGATAATATACAGAGCAACCGATATGACCATCATTATAACGCACAAACCAATCAACAGATCTGATACCATCGGTGTAATGTGGAACCATATAATATGCACCGCTGCAGTTCCATATAATAAAAAGGTTACTATCTTTCCATGCCAGTCTGCACCATGTACTTTTCCTGTCTTTCGTATCACAAGACATCCACTGACTGCCATATACAGCTCCTTACCTGCCATTATTACGATTAAAAGAAGCATATGCGGAAACCGAGTAAACAGACAGATTAACATCGCTGCCTGTGTCAGCTTATCGGCCACCGGATCAAGTATTTTTCCCAAATTACTAATCCTATGGAATCTTCTTGCGATATATCCATCAGCAAGATCCGTAAGACCAGACAGCAATAAGATTTCTCCAGCTAACAGAGGATTTTTCTTTACACAATAGCTCCATATAATTACCGGAATCAAGCAAAGCCGAAAAAAAGAAAGAAGATTAGGAACCGTAATAATTCTATTCAAATTTTCTTCCTGATTCACTTCACTCTGCATGTACGGTCGCCTCACTTTCCTTTTTTTTTGACATAAACCAATAAAATATAACACAAAATGCTAATGCAAACACAACACCAAAAACATTTTGAATCACTCTAAGACTAACCGCTCCTTGTAGTCCATAAGTCTCTGCAGCAATGGCTAAAGCACCAAATGTGTTAAATACTGCCTGCCAGCCATATTGTGCTGAAAGTCCTACACCGATTCCACCAAGAATTCCTATATATGCATAGATTGACGAAGGAAGCAGAAAATATAATACTGTAAAACATATAACACCTGCAATATTTCCGACAATCCTTTTACGGACTCTGTAGTGCATATCTTCCATAAATGGCAAAATCGCGGACATGGCCGCAATACCAGCCCACATTGCACGTGGCATATTACAAAGTTCTGCAATGCAAAGGACAATCGGTACGCATAAAATCTGACATATCTGCCATTTTGTTCTGGAAGAAGTGATATCAAATTCTTGTATCAGATCTTTCAGATTTCTTTTATAAGTTCTGTTTTTATGATTTCGATAAAATACGAAGCAGGTAAGTGCTGCACCTAAAGCCATTCCGACTAATCGCATCTGATAGCTTTTTCCCGTAACATCATAACCATATAGCAGCAGATACCCAAGAACCAATGTAGATTGATTAAACATGAATGGATTATGGCATCCGAACAGAATCAACACAGCCAGTGCCGCAATATTTAACAGCATTCCCAATACCGGTGAAAACTGATTTGCTAAATGCGGACATACAGTCATAATTACAAAGAACAAAGCCAAAAGCATCGTAGATTGTCCGGTGTGGATCCCCAGATCCGCATTCCGAAATACCATAAGGCATAATAAAACTACTACACCCACAATACTATTCTCATTTCCAAATAAGATACTGAAAATAGTAACAAATAAAAAACAAAATGCCATTGTAGCAGCTATCTTCACCAGATATACCCACATATGATATAATTTTTCTTTTAGTGTTTCACTCTTTTTCAACAGGTTTTTAGAACCTGCCTGATTTAACTGCAATTCCTGATAAAATGTCATGTAATTCCTCCTCTATCTGTTTTTCTTAAACTTATATGGCCTCATCTTTCTGTATTGGAAGCTCTACAACAAATCTGCATCCACCATATTCACGGTTTTCTGCTTTGATTGTTCCTCCGGCACTATCTACAATCCGTTTTACAAGTGCAAGACCTAGGCCATTTCCTTCTGCTTTATGAGATCCATCTACCTGATAGAACTTGTCAAATATTCTGGATTTTACATCATCCTCTATTCCTGGTCCTTCATCTTCCAGAATGAACTTAACAGAATCCTGTTCTTGTTTCAGAAACATCGTAATTGTCCCCTTTGAAGGGCTGAACTTAATCGCATTATCCAAAAGATTTATCCAGATATGCATAAAAAGTCCTTCATTCCCAGTATATTTAACTTCCTCCAATTCTACCTGAAAACCAATTTCTTTTTCTGTCCATTTTGTTTCCAATGAAAGAAATGCCTGGCGGATCTGTTCATCCAGACGATATTCTGTTTTTTTCATTGGTATATTCTGATTCTCTAACTTGGATAACAGCAAAATATTACCAACCAATCCGGAAAGTCTTTGGGTGTTAAATAAGATTTTTTCTACATATTCCTCTTGATCCGGAGACAGTTCTTCTCCCTGAAGCAGCATTGTATATCCTTCAATGGCATTAATCGGGGTCTTAAACTCATGAGAAACATTAGATACAAAATCCATCTGCAGCACCTCTGTTGCACGAAGTTCTTTTGTCATAACGTTAAAACTTTGATAAGATTCTCCAACTTCTGCTATACGGCTATTCGTTTCCAAATGCTGTTCAAAATCTCCCCGAGAAACTTCCTTCATTGCTTTACTAAGTCTGGTAATTGGTTCCAGTAACTTTGCATTAATAAAGGAAGTGATCAGCCCTGCAATCAATGTATTGAAAATCAAAAGCCAGCCAAGCACAGGTATGCTGCCCGGCAGATTAAAAAAATGATTCAAAAAAGCAAATAATAAAGCAGATATGACTGTTGAAAATACAAGTGCCAGCCAGATTGCACCAGTCAGACAGGATCGGATCCGCAATCCTTTTTCTTTCTTTTGTTCCATTATTTTTTCACCACCTTGTATCCAATTCCACGCATTGTTACGATTTCAAAATCAGGGTTATCTTTAAAACGCTCTCTGATTCTTCCTATATGTACCTCTATCGTATGTGGGTCTGCCTCCGTCTCGTATCCCCATACTTCATCCATCAACTGTTGTTTTGTAAATGTTCTGCCTGGCGAAGCTGCAAGCTTATATAAAAGCAGGAATTCTTTTTTAGGCAAAACAAGACTTTCCTTATCAGTTGTAACCGTCATTGCATCATAATCAAACTCTGTTGAACCGATCACAATTTTGTGTTCATTCAGTATCTGTGCACGGCGAAGCAGTGCTCCGACTCTTAAAACCATTTCATTCACATTTACCGGTTTTACCATATAATCGTCACTTCCCGAAAGAAATCCCTGGCGCATATCATCAAAGGAACCTTTCGCAGTGATCATAAGCACTGGTATCTGATATCCTGCTGAACGAAGTTCTGACACCAGTTCATAGCCATCCATAACCGGCATCATAATATCAGAAATGATCAGATCAATATATTCCTTATCCAATACTTCTAATGCCTGTGCTCCATCCGATGCACTTTTGACCTGATATCCATTCTTCTCAAGCACTTTTTGGAATAGCTGGCTTAATTCTTTATCATCTTCTACAATCAATATTTGAAACACGTTTTCCTTCCTCCTTATTAAAACAGATACCTTGCCCATCCAAGCAGATGCTGTACCAAAAATATTTTTCTCTGACGTTTCTTTGTTAATTCGATTGGCTCTACATGATATGGATCATTATAAGTTCCGCCTTCTAATATCTGGCGGGACACTTTTTCATATTCCATCATGCCCTCTTCCAACTGTTTATTAATATCTTTACTGCGTATTACAAGCATCAGTTCCGTATCCAGATATGCACTTCTCATGTCCATATTAAAGGAACCGATTACAGACAGATCATCGTCAATCAGAATACTTTTTCCGTGGTAAGAATAGCCGCCTTCATACTCCCAGATATCAATTCCTGTATTTAAAATTCTGTTTCTGTTTCTCGCATAATCAGCAGAACCAAACGGATTTCCATTGTTGGCAACCGAATTGGTCATGATAGAAAAATCCGGAACTCTCTCCGCAATCTCTTTCCATGTATTATACATCATATCATTGCAGATAATATATGGTGTATGAATTTTCACGCGCTCTTTTGCATTTTTCATTAGTTCTCCCAGTTGATACCAGACTACTGGTTCCTTGGGACCTGTGTGGATAGGATTTGACACTAATGCAATCTTTTCTGTCTCAAAAGTTTCGTCCGTGTAATCGGTATCGCAGATTCTTTCCTTATTCTCTTCAAAATATTTCTGATAGCCGTTCTGCAGCTCTAAAACTGCATTCTTTACAGATTTTCTATTTGCCAGTTTTTTATTGTCATGAAAATAACCACTGTCTTCTTGTTCCCATATCGTTTCAAAATACTCTAACAACTGGTTAACTGAATTTTCTTTCTCAGGTTCATCGCAAACCACTAACACGTCTCTGTCATAGTTTTTATGTCCCGGAAAATCACCCAGGAAATAATTGTATGTATTTCTTCCCCCAAGAATATATCTCTTTCCATCTGCAATCAAATATTTATCATGCATTCTACCCATCATTTTCCACGGTTTCAACGGATTGGCCTTATTATACAGTTTAATTTCAACATTCTCATGGGAAGATAATCCATAGAAATACGGATTTCCTTCCATATCAATCCAGCTCTCCATTCCATCTACTAACAGACGAATATGTACACCTCTGTCTGCCGCATCATGCAGTGCTCCTAAAATCAATTTTCCACTTTCATCGGATTGAAATGCAAAAGTAGAAAGAATAATTTCCTTTTTTGCATTCTTGATCAAACGCACTCTTTGTAAAAGCGCTTCTGGATTCTTTTCTATAATTACTGCCCGTTCTGTATTTTCACTGCATTCGTTCCATGACCCATTTTTTGTTTCTTTTTTGGTTGTATTGGACACTTCCGGCTGCTTTTTATATGCAACGCAGATTCCGAGCAATTCATAAAAAGCCACACATAAAAAAATTGCCAGTATAACAAGAAGGATTTTACATATTTTATGCTTTTTCATTGTACATCACCTGATTCCTTTTTATTTCATACTTATACAATACAAAGTCAATCTCAATTTAACCTCAACAAAATTTATTTTTTTCATCCATGCAAAATCTTCTTTGTACAACAGACTGTTAGATATAGCAAAAACGGCCTTTCAAAAACAGTTAACTTCTAAATCAACTGTTTTTTGAAAGGTCGTTTCATCAGATTCTTATAGCAATCCAGCAAATAATCTCATAAATAATTGTCCCAGTCGCAAATATGCACTTCGTCCGGTTTGATATTGGTCTGTCACATCACGACATTCTCCCATCGTTCTTATCAGATCATTTTTTATTTCCACAACTGCCTGACAATCTGCCATAAAACAGCCGTTTTCAAAATGGTGATATAAACTTCGATAATCCAGATTAATTGTTCCACAAGTTGCCATACAGTCATCTGCCACACTCATTTTTGCATGACAGAAACCAGGAGTCCACTCATAAACACGAACACCATGTTTAACTAATCCATGATAAAAAGAACGAGTTATATTATAAATGAATTTTTTATCAGGGATACCAGGTGTGATAATTCTTACGTCTACCCCTCGCTTAGCAGCCAGACATAACGCATGCGTCATTTCATCTGTTATGATTAGATATGGAGTCATAAACCAACAATATTTTTCAGCTTTATTTATCATACTGATATAAACTTCTTCTCCTACTTGCTCATTATCCATAGGGCTGTCTGCATAAGGTTGAACAAACCCAGTTTGCTGTGCCGCATAATCATAGTAGAAAAGGTATTTACTAAAATCAGAATCATTAGCATCCTTATCACTTACTGCATTCCACATTTCCAAAAATGTCACCGTAAGCGACTGAACAGCATCTCCTTCTAAACGAATACCTGTATCTTTCCACTGTCCATACGGGTGTGTGTAATTAAAATATTCGTTTGCTAGATTATATCCACCTGTAAATCCGACTTTTCCATCAATAACTGTTATTTTTCTATGATCACGATTGTTCAAAAACAGATTTAAACCTGGCACAAACGGATTGAATACACGGCAATGAATTCCTATTGCCTCCATCTTTTTCACAAAATCTGTGTTAATAAAGCCAATAGAACCCATATCATCGTAGAATACTCTAACTTCCACACCTGCTTTTACTCGCTCTTCCAGAACATCTTGAATCTTATGCCATGCTTCAGCGTCTTCTATCGCATGATATTCCATAAAGATAAACTTCTGTGCTTTCTCCAAATCCTTAAGCTGTGCCTCTAATCCTTTCACTGCTTCATCAAAATACACAATATCCGTATTCTGATAGATTGGATACTGCGAATTTCTTTGTATGTAACTTGCTATATTTCCTGCTTTCGGAATTGTTTCTTTTATTTTGCTCAAACACTCCTGACTGTCTGGAAGCATTGGTAACAATTTGCTATCAATTTCTGCATATCTCTCACGCATTTTATGTGTGCCACCATTCAAACCAATCAACAAATACAGGCCTACACCCATAATTGGGAAAATTAGAATTAAGATGACCCAAGGCATTTTCATAGAGGATGTCTTATTTGATGCGTACAATCCCAAAACCAAGATCCCACTCAAAATCCTTGTAAATAAATTTATGATTTCTGCATATTCATTCAAGCGTGTTACGATAGTAATAATAAAAATCACTTCCAGAAGAATGCAGATTATGGAAAAACACAGCCGTTTTACCCCATTTTTTGTTTTTGCTTTGCCCTCGAAAGTATCTTGTTTCATATATATTCCACCTTCCTACTTGCTCAGTTTTCTCCCTAAATTTCGTGGAACATACCAATTTTGTCTTTTATTCTCTGCATTTCATTATCTGCTTCAATGATAGCTCTTGCAGAATGAAGTAATTCTTCACTTATCTCATCATAGCCAGGCATTTCTTCAATTCCTTTTTTATAGCGAAGTTGATGTTCCAATGTTGCCCAGAAATCCATACCATTGGTTCGAATCTGTAATTCTACACGCATAGGTGTTTTACCCTTAGCAAAAAATACTGGTATTTCAACAATCATATGATAGCTTCGATAACCATTCGATTTTGGATTTTTATATAATCTTTTATTTCAATAACTTTAATATCATCCTGTTGGGTAATCAAATCTGATATCATATAAATATCGTCAATAAACGCACAAACTATTCGAACGCCTGCTACATCATTGAGATATGTCTGTATATTTTCTGTTGTAAATTCATATCCCATTCCCAAGTGTGATTCAAATGATAACATATCTAAAATTTTCACAGATAAACCATTCATTTTTAGCAACTGCTCATTCATAAGCACACCTTCTCTCATCTGGACTTTTCATTTATGTTACTACAGATATATTGAATTATCAAGACTGCAAATGTGGCGCAAATTCCATGTAAAAACTGTATTGCAGGGAATGATTCGATATGCAAGGTTCGAGAAAAAATATACCTCTATTAATATCTCAAACTTTTTCGGTGATTTTCGAGTTGGAAAAAATATTTTGAAAAAGAGTGAGAAAACTGATGCGCAAAAATGTTTTACTGATGAAGAACGAATTCGCATATGGAACACTTCATATTCAGCGTATTGAGACTAGGGCATTCACTCAAGATACAAGTACTGCCAAAAAGAAAAGTTATATAAACAACCAAAGGTTATTATCAATTTGACATTCAACAAAAAGCTGAGCGAAAAAAACAGATTGAACAGGCAATTAATTATTAGGTGATTACTCTCAAGAATCAAGAAAATAAAAAAGCCTCACAAAGCCCGTGTTAGCAAGGCTTTGATAAGGATGGTAGTAGAAAACCAGTAAAATCAAGGCTTTGCAGACAGCAGGCAGACGGTGCTTTTATAAAAAATGAATATGAAGATGGAAAAAGACGCATTTTGAGATTTGCGTCTTTTTCTATTGGGCTTTCTGCTTTACCTTGAGAAATGAGCAGACAACAGCAAACGCCATTGAATGGACTTCCATTGATGGTGTTTTTTTATTGTCTGGAAAGGAGCAGAAAAATGGAAACAACACATGAAAAAGCAAAACGAAAGGCGGTCTATGTGTGCCCTTAAATTAGGAAGCCTGTTTGACGGAATCGGCGTGTTCCCTCTTGCGGCTTCCCGTAATGGAATTATTCCCGTTTGGGCAAGCGAGATTGAAAAATCCCCGATAGCCATAACCAAACGCCACTTCCCAGACATGGAACATTTAGGGGATATTACAAAGATACACGGAGGAAACATCTCTCCTGTTCACATTATTACATTCGGTTCGCCCTGCCAGAACCTTTCTAAAATCGGAAAGCGTGAGGGACTGGCCGGAAGCAAATCAGGACTGTTTTTTCAGGCTATCAGAATTATAGAAGAAATGAGGTGTGCTACAAATGGGTTATATCCAGTTATCGCTGTTTGGGAAAACGTCATGGGAGCGTTTTCTTCAAATGACCGGATGGATTTTAGAGCCGTGCTGCAATCATTTTCCGATACCGAAATTTCAATGCCTCCTACTGGAGGATGGGCTAACGCCGGTATGGTGCGAGGGGGAAAGACTGACCTGTGCTGGCGGCTCATGGATGCCCAGTATTGGGGAAAGCCCCGGCTTGTTCAGCGAAGAAAAAGAATCTTCCTCGTGGCAGATTTTAGAGGACAGCGTTCCGCAGAAATACTATTTAAGCCCCGCGATATGTTCCCGCTTCCTCCGCCTTGCACAGACTACGGACTGCCCACCGCCGGAGCCAGTCGAATATCTCTTGATAAAACAAGGGGGAAAATACCCGTCATCCGCCCCTTTCAGGAACGGCGTATGCGGAGTGCCGCAAAATCAGGAAATCAGTCTGCTTTCCTCACAAGTTTCGGACGACCAGATGAACCTTTTCCAACTCTGTTGGCAAAAGCAGTCAATATGATTTCATTCTGGTATGAGGGAGAAGAAAAAGACGGAGTTCTCCGAAATTTGACACCCGTAGAGTGTGAGCGTTTGATGGGATTACCGGATGGGTGGACAGCATATGGAAATTTAGGACAGCCCATTAGCGATAATGCACGGTGCAAAGCACTTGGAAACGCAATCGCCCTGCCGTGTGCTGATTACATCATGGCAGGAATAGCAGAAACCATACATGAATAAGAAAGGCGGTCTTGTATGACAGAGAAGAATCGTTCCCCTCCGCTGTCGGATGGAACATCAACAGAAACTATCGAACCAACTATATTATTTCAGAAAGGACAGGTACATCTATATGGAATTAAAATTCGTTATCCCCAACATGGAAAAGACATTCGGCAACTTGGAGTTTGCCGGAGAAGACAAAACAGAACAGAGAAGAATCAACGGACGCATGGCGGTACTCTCCCGAAGCTTCAACCTTTATTCAGACGTACAGAGGGCGGATGATATTGTGGTTATCCTCCCTGCCGAAGCCGGAGAAAAACATTTTGACTTTGAGGAACGTGTGAAGCTCGTCAATCCCCGTATCACCGCAGAGGGCTATAAAATCGGCACAAGGGGCTTTACCAACTACATTTTACACGCTGACGATATGGTAAAAGCATAAGGAAAAGGAGGACATCAGACTATGAGATTAGCAAACGGAATCGTGATTGACAAGGAAGCAACATTCGGGGCATTGAAATTTTCTGCCCTCCGCCGTGAGGTTCACCTCCAGAATGAAGACGGCTCGGTATCAGAAGAAATCAAGGAGCGTACCTATGACTTAAAATCCAGAGGACAGGGGCGTATGATTCAGGTTTCTATCCCTGCCAGCGTGCCGTTAAAGGAGTTCGATTACAACGCAGAGGTGGAGCTTATCAATCCAGTGGCAGATACCGTGGCAACGGCTACCTTTCAGGGAGCAGAGGTGGACTGGTACATCAAAGCAGAGGATATTGTCCTGAAAAAAGGGGCTGCCATGAATCCCCAGACACCGAAGAAAGACGTTCCCCCTGTAAAATAGCAGCTAAATAAGAGAAAAGCGAAAGGAGGATTGTTCCCATGAAGCAGCTTTTCCCCCGTGGAAAACGTATCCGCCCCACGGATAAAGACCTTGTGTTCCATACTGCCCTTGCCGCCCTGTTCCCTGTCTTCCTGCTGGTTGTCCTGCTGTTTCATATCCGGCAAATTGCCGGAACCGACTGGCAGGAAGTGTCCCTCTCCCAGATAGTACAGGATGTAAATATCCCTTACCTGTTATTCAGCATGGGCGTGGCAGGGCTGGTGTGCCTTACAGCAGTTCTTCTGTTCTGGCGATACCGCAGGGATGAAGTAAAGCAACTCATCCACCGCCAAAAGCTGGCAAGGATGGTGTTGGAAAACAAGTGGTATGAATCGGAGCAGAGAAAGGAGGACGCTTTTTTCAAGGACTTGTCTTCCAGCCGTTCCAAGGAAACCATCACTTACTTTCCAAAAATCTATTACCGGATGAAACAGGGTTTGCTCCATATCCGTGTGGAAATCACCTTGGGTAAATATCAGGAACAGCTCTTAAACTTGGAGAAAAAGCTGGAAAGCGGCTTGTACTGTGAGCTGACGGATAAAGAATTAAAGGATTCCTACGTGGAGTACACCCTGCTCTATGATACCATTGGAGGCCGTATCTCCATTGAGGACGTACAGGCAAAGGACGGCAGGCTCCGGCTCATGGAAAATGTCTGGTGGGAGTATGACAAGCTCCCCCATATGCTCATTGCCGGAGGAACCGGCGGCGGAAAGACCTACTTTATCCTGACCCTCATTGAAGCCCTGCTCCGCACCAACGCCGTCCTGTCCGTGTTAGACCCGAAGAACGCCGACCTTGCGGATTTACAGGCGGTTATGCCGGATGTGTACTACAAAAAGGAAGATATGCTCGCCTGCATTGACCGTTTCTATGAAGAAATGATGAAACGCAGCGAAGACATGAAGCTCATGGAGAATTACCGGACAGGGGAAAACTACGCTTACTTGGGGCTTCCTGCAAATTTCCTTATCTTTGATGAATATGTAGCATTTATGGAAATGCTCGGCACAAAGGAAAACGCCGCTGTCCTCAACAAATTAAAGCAAATCGTTATGCTTGGGCGGCAGGCTGGTTTCTTCCTGATTCTCGCCTGCCAGCGTCCGGACGCAAAGTATCTGGGGGACGGAATCCGTGACCAGTTTAATTTCCGTGTAGCTCTGGGGCGGATGTCGGAAATGGGTTATGGAATGATGTTCGGGGAAACCACAAAGGACTTCTTCCTCAAGCAGATAAAAGGGCGTGGCTATGTGGATGTGGGAACCAGCGTTATCTCGGAGTTTTACACGCCCCTTGTCCCAAAAGGACACGATTTCCTCAAAGAAATAAAAAAACTGACAGACAGCAGGCAGGGAGTGCAGGCGGCGTGCGAAGCGAAAGCCGCAGAAACGGACTGACCTGCTGTGGCTGGTGTGCCGCAAGGCACGCCAGCATAAACCCCTCGTATCTAACAGAGGGGTACAAATCGACAGGCAACAACCAAACAACAGGGCAAAATCCCACGGTACACAAGGGATTTTCCCCATATCCGGCGTGTGTCAACAAGGCTCTGAAAGTTGACATACGCTTTTTTAGACAGGAGGGATTTTCACTGAATGAAGAAACATGGGTACGGGACATCAAAGAAAAACGGGAAATTTATGGTATCTCACAACAGAAACTTGCGTTAGCTGCCGGAATCACACGTCCGTACCTGAGCGATATTGAAACGGGCAAGGCTCACCCGTCCGAAGCATTACAGGAAGCCATCACGGAAGCTCTGGAACGCTTCAATCCAGACACTCCCCTTGAAATGCTCTTTGATTATGTGCGGATTCGTTTTCCCACTACGGATGTGAAGCATATCGTGGAAGACGTGCTTCGGCTAAGGCTTCCCTACTTTATCCATGAAGACTACGGCTTCTACTCTTACACAGAACATTACTATCTTGGGGATATTTTCGTTTTGGTATCGCCGGAACTGGAAAAAGGGGTGCTGCTGGAACTGAAAGGGCGTGGCTGCCGCCAGTTTGAAAGCTATCTGCTGGCACAGGAACGGAGCTGGTATGAGTTTTTCATGGACGTTCTCATGGAGGACGGCGTGATGAAGCGGCTTGACCTCGCCATCAATGACAAAACGGGAATCCTGAACATTCCCCATCTGACAGAGAAGTGCCGGAATGAGGAATGTATCTCGGTCTTCCGCAGCTTCAAAAGCTACCGCAGCGGCGAACTGGTACGGCGTGAGGAAAAAGAATGTATGGGGAACACCCTGTATATCGGCTCCCTCCAAAGTGAGGTGTACTTCTGCATTTACGAAAAAGACTATGAGCAGTACAAAAAGCATGATATTCCCATTGAAGACGCAGAGGTAAAGAACCGTTTTGAAATCCGGCTGAAAAATGAGCGTGCCTTTTACGCCATCCGTGACCTGTTAGAACATGACAATCCAGAACGGACAGCCTTTCAAATCATCAACCGTTATGTCCGGTTCGTGGATAGGGACGATACGAAGCCCCGTTCTGACTGGCGTATCAATGAGGAATGGGCGTGGTTCATTGGAGAACACAGAGGAATCCTGAAACTGACAACCAAACCGGAACCCTATTCCTTTGAACGTACCCTGCACTGGCTCTCCCATCAGGTAGCCCCCACGTTAAAGCTGGCTCTCCGTCTGGATAAGATGAACCACACCCAGATTGTCCATGACATCATCACCCATGCAAAGCTGACGGAGAAACACGAAAAAATCCTGAAGCAGCAAGCCGCCGCTGCAAAGGAGGTGGTGCTTTAACGGCGGCAATCTTGGAACCTAAGAACTCTTACAGGAAAGAAAGGAGCTTTTATGAATTTCGGACAGAATCTTTATAACTGGTTTTTATCCAACGCCCAGTCCCTTGTGCTGCTGGCAATCGTGGTGATTGGACTGTACCTCGGATTTAAGAGGGAATTTTCCAAACTTATCGGTTTTCTGGTGGTGTCCCTTGTAGCGGTCGGTCTGGTCTTCAATGCGGACGGTGTAAAGGACATCTTACTGGAACTGTTCAATAAGATTATCGGTGCATAGGAAACCCTTGTTACACTTCCGTTATGGAGCAAGCTCTGATTGCTTCATGGCGGAAGTCCACTAGGGGCTTGGGGAGCGTAACTCCCCAAAAGAAGCATGACAGAGAATGAAGGTGACACTATGGAAGAAATGCGGATTTACATTGCCAACTTAGGCAAATACAATGAGGGCGAACTGGTAGGGGCATGGTTCACGCCGCCTGTGGATTTTGAGGAAGTCAAGGAACGTATCGGCTTGAATGATGAGTATGAGGAATACGCCATCCATGATTATGAGCTGCCCTTTGCGATTGACGAATATACCCCCATTGAGGAAGTCAACCGCCTGTGTGAGATGGTGGAGGACTTACCGGAATATATTCAGGAGGAACTATCGGAGCTGCAATCCTACTTTGGCAGTATCGAAGAACTCTGTGAGCATGAAGACGATATTATCTGCCATTCCGGCTGTGACGATATGGCGGATGTGGCTCGCTGCTATCTGGAAGAAAGCGGACAACTTGGGGAACTTCCGGCACACTTACAAAACTATATCGACTATGCCGCCTATGGGCGTGACATGGAATTGGAGGGAACCTTTGTTGTCACAAACCACGGCGTATATGAAATCTTACGGTAGACCCGTCTGTATCTCTTTCAGGAAATACAGGCGGATTTTTTGATTCAGGGGTGGCTTTTGCTGCCCCATCTTTTAGAAAGGACGGATAACATGAAAAAAATACGAAGCTATACCAGTATCTGGTCGGTGGAAAAGGTACTCTATTCCATCAATGATTTTAAACTGCCATTCCCCATCACGTTCACACAGATGGCGTGGTTCGTGGTGTCGGTGTTTGCGGTTATGCTCTTGGGGAACCTCCCTCCTCTTTCGTTCATTGACGGAGCATTTTTGAAATACTTCGGCGTACCCTTTGCCCTCACTTGGTTCATGTGCCAGAAGACCTTTGACGGGAAGAAGCCTTACGGCTTCCTGAAATCCGTACTGGCATATCTGGTACGCCCGAAACTGACCTATGCAGGAAAGCCCGTGAAGCTGGAAAAGGAATATCCGGCACAACCCATCACGGCAGTAAGGAGTGATATTTATGGCATATCCGATTAAGTATATCGAAAATAACCTTGTATTCAACCATGACGGGGAGTGCTTCGCTTACTATGAGCTGCTTCCCTACAACTATTCTTTTTTAAGCCCTGAACAGAAATATCAGGTACACGATTCGTTCCGGCAGCTTATCGCCCAGAACAGGGACGGGAAGATTCACGCCCTGCAAATCAGCACCGAATCCAGCATACGGGCAGCACAGGAACGCTCCAAACAGGAAGTAACAGGCAAGTTAAAAGATATTGCCTGTGCAAAGATTGACGCACAGACCGAAGCCCTGATTTCCATGATAGGGGAAAATCAGGTGGACTACCGCTTTTTTATCGGCTTCAAGCTGCTTGTCAATGAGCAGGAAGTCACCATGAAGCAGTTTCGCAGGGAAGCAAAGACCGCCGTTTCCGATTTCCTCCATGAAGTCAACCACAAACTCATGGGGGATTTTGTTTCCATGAGCAATGAAGAAATCTGGCGGTTTCAGAAGATGGAAAAGCTGCTGGAAAGTAAAATCTCACGCCGCTTCAAAGTCCGGCGGCTTAACAAGGACGATTTTGGCTATCTGATTGAGCATTTATACGGGCAGACCGGAACCGCCTACGAAGATTATGAGTATTATCTTCCGAAGAAACGGTTTCAGGAGGAAACGCTGGTGAAATACTATGACCTCATCAAACCCACCCGTTGTCTGATAGAGGAAAACCAACGGTATCTGAAAATCGAACAGGAAGACGGGACAGTATATGCCGCCTACTTTACCATCAACAGCATTGTGGGGGAACTGGACTTCCCATCCTCGGAAATCTTTTACTATCAGCAGCAGCAATTCACCTTTCCCATTGATACCTCTATGAATGTGGAGATTGTGACAAACCGGAAAGCCCTCTCCACGGTGCGGAACAAGAAAAAAGAGCTGAAAGATTTGGACAACCACGCATGGCAGAATGACAGTGAAACCAGTACAAACGTGGTGGACGCTTTAGACAGCGTAAATGAGCTGGAATCCACCTTAGACCAGAGCAAGGAATCCATGTATAAGCTGTCCTATGTGGTGCGTGTGACGGCTCCCGACTTGGAGGAACTGAAACGCCGCTGCAATGAGGTGAAAGATTTTTATGACGATTTGAACGTGAAGCTGGTTCGCCCCTTTGGGGATATGCTGGGGCTGCATGGGGAATTTCTCCCTGCCAGCAAACGGTATCTGAACGATTACATCCAGTATGTCACCAGTGACTTCCTTGCTGGTCTTGGCTTCGGGGCAACCCAGATGTTAGGGGAACCGGAGGGCATTTATATCGGGTACAGCCTTGATACAGGAAGAAACGTCTACTTAAAGCCTGCCCTTGCCAGTCAAGGGGTAAAAGGCTCCGTCACCAACGCCCTTGCTGCCGCTTTTGTCGGCTCCCTCGGCGGTGGAAAATCATTCAGCAACAACATGATTGTCTATTATTCCGTATTATTTGGGGCACAGGCTCTCATTGTTGACCCGAAAGCGGAACGGGGACGCTGGAAAGAAACCCTGCCGGAAATCGCCCATGAAATCAATATCGTAAACCTGACCTCAGAGGAACAGAACAGGGGCTTGCTCGACCCCTATGTGATTATGGAGAACCCAAAGGATTCCGAATCACTGGCAATCGACATCCTGACCTTTTTAACAGGCATTTCCAGCCGTGACGGGGAAAAGTTCCCTGTTCTTCGGAAAGCCATCCGTGCAGTAACAAACAGTGAGGAACGGGGGCTTTTCAAAGTGATTGAGGAACTTCGGGCGGAGGGAACCACCATCAGCACCAGCATAGCCGACCATATCGAATCCTTTACGGACTATGACTTTGCACACCTGCTCTTTTCGGATGGGGATGTCACACAGTCCATCAGCCTTGAAAAGCAGCTCAACATCATTCAGGTGGCGGATTTGGTGCTGCCGGATAAGGAAACCTCGTTTGAAGAATACACCACAATGGAACTGCTTTCCGTGGCAATGCTCATTGTAATCAGCACCTTTGCCCTCGACTTCATCCATACAGACCGCAGCGTGTTTAAGATTGTGGATTTGGATGAAGCATGGAGCTTCTTACAGGTGGCACAGGGCAAGACCCTTTCTATGAAGCTGGTTCGTGCCGGACGTGCCATGAACGCAGGCGTTTACTTTGTCACCCAGAACACGGACGATTTGCTGGATGAAAAGCTGAAAAATAATCTGGGCTTGAAGTTTGCGTTCCGTTCCACGGACATCAACGAAATCAAGAAGACCCTCGCCTTTTTCGGGGTGGATTCCGAAGATGAAAACAACCAGAAGCGGCTCCGTGACTTGGAAAACGGGCAGTGCCTTATCAGTGATTTGTACGGGCGTGTGGGAGTGATACAGTTCCATCCTATCTTTGAAGACCTGTTCCATGCCTTTGATACCAGACCGCCCGTAAGAAAAGAGGTGGAGGTATGAAGATAAGAAAGCCCATCCAGCAGGGGACAGCCCTTGTCCCTTGCCGGACAAAGGGAGAAAACTCTTTTAAAAAAATCGGGAGTATAGCAGGAAAAGTGCTTCTGGCACTCCTGCTCATCCTCCTGCTGCTGGCAGTCTTCGGCACAGCCGCCCACGCTGCCGGACTGGTGGATGATACGGTGGACGCTGCCAACGAATACAGCAAATATCCTCTGGACAACTACCAGCTTGATTTTTATGTGGACAGCGGATGGGACTGGCTCCCGTGGAACTGGCTGGACGGTATCGGAAAACAGGTGATGTACGGGCTGTATGCCATCACAAATTTTATCTGGACAATCAGCCTGTACCTTTCCAACGCCACGGGGTATCTGATTCAGGAAGCCTACTCGCTGGACTTTATTTCCTCTACGGCGGATTCTATCGGGAAAAATATGCAGACCCTTGCAGGCGTTACCACAGGCGGCTTGTCCTCGGAGGGATTTTATATCGGGTTCCTGCTGATTCTCATTCTGGTGGTGGGGATTTACGTTGCCTACACAGGACTTATCAAACGGGAAACCACAAAAGCCATCCATGCCGTTGTGAATTTCGTGGTGGTGTTCGTGCTGTCCGCTGCCTTTATCGCTTATGCTCCTGATTATATTGGGAAAATCAATGAATTTTCCGCAGACATCAGCAATGCCAGCCTGACCCTTGGCACAAAGATTGTGCTGCCAAACTCGGAAAGCCAGGGAAAAGACAGCGTGGATTTGATACGGGACAGCCTGTTTTCCATTCAGGTCAAGCAGCCGTGGCTCCTGCTGCAATACGGCAACTCGGATGTGGAAAGCCTTGGGGCTGACCGTGTGGAACGCCTGCTCTCAACCAGTCCAGACGAAAACAACGGGCAGGACAGGGAAGAAATCGTAGTGGAGGAAATCGAAGACAGGGAAAATACCAACCTTACCATCACAAAGACCATCAACCGCTTGGGAACCGTATTCTTCCTGTTTATGTTCAATATCGGTATCTCCGTTTTTGTATTCCTGCTCACGGGGATAATGATTTTTTCACAGGTGCTTTTTATCATCTACGCCATGTTCCTGCCTGTGAGCTTCCTCCTCAGCATGGTTCCCTCTTTTGAGGGGATGTCCAAACGTGCCATTACAAAACTGTTCAATACCATCCTTACCAGAGCCGGAATCACCCTGATTATCACGGTAGCGTTCAGCATTTCCACCATGCTCTACAACCTGTCTGGGGAATATCCGTTCTTCCTGACGGCGTTCTTGCAGATAGTGACCTTTGCCGGAATTTATTTTAAGCTGGGGGATTTGATGGGGATGTTCTCCTTACAGAGCGGCGATTCCCAAAGTATGGGGAGCCGTATCATGCGAAGACCCCGTATGCTCATGCACGCCCATATGCACCGTTTACAGCATAAGTTAGGGCGTTCTGTGGCAGCTCTTGGGGCTGGAACGGCTGCATACCACGCAGGGAAACAAGCTAGCCCAGACCAGAGAAATGCTTCCAACTCCGGTACTTCCAAAAATACACAGGCAGACCACACCCGACCAAACGGACGGGCAGCACCAGAAAAGGAATCTGCATGGAAACGGGCTGGCTCTGCTGTGGGTGCGGTGGCAGATACCAAAGATAAGATAGCCGATACTGCCGGACAGCTTCGGGAGCAGGCAAAGGATTTGCCTGTCAATGCAAAGTACGCCCTTTACCACGGGAAAACACAGGTATCAGAGGGAGTACGGGATTTTACTTCCAGCGTGACCCAGACCCGAACTGCCAGAGCCGAACAGCGGAACGCACAGGCAGAAAGCCGCAGACAGACCATTGCAGAACGCAGGGCGGAACTGGAACAGGCAAAACAGCCGCAACAGACAGCTTCCGAATCCCCCAAAGGGGCGGCTCCCGTCCATGAACGCCCTGTTACTGCAAAGCAGCCGGAAGATTTCCGACATCATGCAGATACCACTCATACAGGAAAACCAGCCATGCAGCCGGTTTCCCCATCCATCAGGGAACGGGGACAGGTTCCTTATGGGGGAACTGTGGCAGAACGGGCTTCGGTTCCGGTAGTAAAGGCAGCTTCCATCCACCATGAACAGATACCGTCTGCAAGGACAGAACGCCAGATACTCCCTCCGGCTTCCCCAGACAAACCAGAGGAAAGACAAAAGGCAAATACGGCTCCTGTGATACCGGAAAGAAAACGGGCTGCCCCTGCGGTAAAAGAATCGAACTTTACCATCCGGCGTACCACCGCCAGAAAGGAGTGGACAAAAACGGTAACAGCGGCTGCCAAACAAAAGAAAGGGGAGAAACCATGAAGTTAAGACACCTTTTCTTTGCCTGTTCCGGCGTGTTCGTGATGATGTTCTCCCTGCTCCTTTTGGTGGTGATTGTCTTCTCGGATGAGGAAGACGGCGGAAGCGGCGGAAACCTTATCTATGGGGGCGTGAGCGTATCACAGGAAGTCCTCGCCCATAAGCCTATGCTGGAAAAGTATGCAAGGGAATATGGCATAGAGGAATACTTAAATGTGCTGCTCGCCATCATTCAGGTGGAATCCGGCGGCACGCTGGAAGACGTTATGCAGTCCTCGGAATCCCTTGGGCTTCCCCCAAACTCCCTTAGCACAGAGGAATCCATCAAACAGGGCTGCAAATATTTCTCGGAACTGCTCGCAGCGGCAGAAACAAAGGGCTGTGACTTAAACAGTGTGATTCAGTCCTACAACTACGGCGGCGGTTTCCTAGACTATGTGGCAGGACGTGGAAAAAAATACACCTTTGAACTGGCAGAAAGCTTCGCAAGG
This sequence comes from Dorea sp. 210702-DFI.3.125, assembly GCF_020560945.1. Lineage (NCBI taxonomy): Bacteria > Bacillati > Bacillota > Clostridia > Lachnospirales > Lachnospiraceae > Dorea > Dorea sp. 210702-DFI.3.125. Next base: position 62,562 of record NZ_JAJCNF010000013.1, on the reverse strand, counting down.
GACAAATCCGGCGGAAAGAAAGTCACCTACACCAACCCTGTTGCGGTAGAGAAAAACGGGGGCTGGCGGTATTCCTACGGGAATATGTTCTATGTCCTCTTGGTATCGCAATACCTGACCGTGGCACAGTTTGATAATGAAACGGTACAGGCTATCATGGACGAAGCCTTAAAGTATGAGGGCTGGACGTATGTGTATGGGGGCGATTCCCCCTCCACTTCCTTTGACTGTTCGGGACTGGTGCAGTGGTGCTATGGCAAGGCAGGAATCGCCCTGCCACGGACAGCACAGGAACAGTACAAAGTGACGCAGCACATCCCCCTGTCCGAAGCAAAAGCAGGGGATTTAGTCTTTTTCCACTCCACCTACAACGCCGGAACCTACATCACCCATGTGGGGCTGTATGTGGGAAATAACCGGATGTACCATGCCGGAAATCCCATTGGTTACGCAGACCTGACAGGCTCCTACTGGCAACAGCACCTTGCCGGAGCCGGACGAATCAAACAATAAGAAAGGATGACCCGATATGATTCAGATTAGAAAAGAGGAAAACCAGAAAAAGCAGAAAGAAAAGAAACTGAAAGTCTACAAAGTCAATACCCATAAAAAAACCGTGATTGCCCTGTGGGTGCTGCTGGCAGTGAGCTTCCTGTTTGCCGTCTATAAGAATTTCACGGCGATAGACATTCATACTGTCCATGAAACCAAAGTAATTGAGGAAACCATCCTCGACACCCACAAGATAGAGAATTTTGTGGAGAATTTCGCAGAAGTCTACTATTCATGGGAACAGTCCGCTGCTTCCATTGATAACCGGACAAATGCTTTAAAAGGCTATCTCACCGGAGAACTGCAAGCCCTGAATGTAGATACTGTCCGAAAAGACATCCCCGTATCGTCTGCCCTGACCGATTTTCAGATATGGGAAATCACAGAAGAAAAGGAGCAGCATTATCAAGTGACCTATACGGTGGAACAGCGTATCACAGCGGGAGAATCCAGTAAAAACGTCCGTTCCGCCTATCAGGTGACGGTCTATGTGGACGGCTCTGGAAACCTGACGATTATCCAGAACCCAACCATCACCAGCGTTCCCGTAAAATCCGGCTATACGCCAAAAGCAGTACAAAGTGACGGTACGGTGGATTCCATCACCACGGAGGACATCAACGAATTTCTCACTACCTTTTTCAAGCTGTACCCTACGGCAACCGCAAAGGAGCTGACCTATTATGTAAATGAGGGTGTGCTGAAACCTGTGGGAAAAGAATATATTTTCTCCGAACTGGTAAATCCGGTCTACAATCGAAGCGGAAATCAGGTGACCGCTTCCCTTGCAGTGAAATATCTGGATAACCAGACCATGACAACACAGGTATCACAGTTTGACCTTGTGCTGGAAAAGAACGGGGAAAACTGGAAGATTGTTGGATAACATTAAATAATAAAGGCTTGTATCTTGCTTTTTAGTGGCATACAAGCCTTTTTATAAAACTAAAAATAGTTGGAAATTTATTTTTTATCGTGTTATTTTATGTGTAAATGGAGGATAGCATATAGAATTATCACATTGACTTTACCCTTACGGCAAGGTGTACTATAAGTGTGGAAGTAGTAAATTGAAAGGATGAGATTTATGTTATCTATTGGTGAATTTTCAAAGATATGTAAAGTTTCTACAAAAACACTTCGTTATTATGATGAAATCGGACTTATAAATCCCAGTAAAATCAATCAAGAGAACGGTTATAGATATTATTCCATTGAGCAATTAGAAACCATGTTATTTGTTAACCGTCTAAAACAATATAATTTTTCTTTGGAAGAAATTAGAGCAATTATTACATCTGAAGAAATACCAAATGAAAAATTATCCATAGAACTTTATAAGAAAAAGGTAGAATTAGAAAAACAAATACAGATATATTCGCAAATTACAGAACGATTAAATGAAGATATAGCGGCTTTGAAACAAGGAAAATCAATTATGTCTTATTTGAATAAGATTGATGTACAACTTGTTGAATTACCGGTTATGTATTTGGTTTCTATTCGTAAAATGGTTTATAAGTTTGAAATGGAAGAACAATACGCTTATTGTTTTAATTCAATATTAAGGAAAATTCAATATGACAAATTAACCGCCACTGCTCCGCCTATGGTACTTTTTCATAGTGATGAGTTTACTCCTTTGGGATTAGATACCGAATTTGCTATTCCAGTAAAGCAATTTGTCACGGGAACAAGAGATTTTTATCCGGGACTATGTTTAAAAACAACTCTACATGGCGGATATTCTAATTTGCCATCTATTTATACGAAACAATGTAAATGGGCAGAACAGAATGGTTATGAAAACAATGGTCCCCTTTATGAAGTTTATATTACTGACCCAACACAAACTTCAAACGAAGATGAATTTATAACTGAAATTTATTATCCAGTAAAAAAGAAATAGGTATACATCAAAGATTAAAATTTTTGTGAATAGAAGTTTCAGATACGATAACGTGAAATGGAGATGAGATTGATACTATGAATAGAAAAGAACTACACGATTTTATTGAAGAAAAACAGCCTAATATCTGTCAAATATCATGCTATAAAGACGGTAAAGAAGTTTATTCTGATGAATGGAATAATTATAAAAAAATAGATACTTGCCATGTTATGTCTGCAACCAAAAGTATCGTAGCACTACTTGTAGGGATAGCACTTGATAAAGGATTTATAAAAAGCACAGACCAACCTGTACTAGATTTCTTCCCTGAATACAAAATTAAAAGAGGAGAAAAAACAATTCAAAAAGTTACAATCAAACATTTACTGACTATGACTGCACCATATAAGTATAAGTACGAACCGTGGACTAAAATTTGTTCAAGTGATGATTGGACGGTTTCAGCTTTAGATTTTCTAGGTGGAAGAAAAGGATTGACTGGACAATTCAAATATTCAACTTTAGGCATACATATACTAACTGGTATTATATCAAAAACGAGTGGTCTGAAAGTCGTGGACTTTGCAAATAAGTTTTTATTTGAACCTATTGGAGTAGAAAAACATATAAATTATTTAGCAGAAACTGCCGAAGAACATAAACATTTTACTATATGTAAAGAACCGCAAAAAAATATATGGTTTTGTGACCCAAAAGGAATAGGTACGGCTGGATATGGTTTATGCTTTTCTGCAATAGATATGGCGAAAATTGGACAACTTTGTTTAGATAAAGGTGTTCATAATGGAAAACAACTTGTATCATCTAAATGGATTGAAGAAATAACAAAACCAAATTATAAATGCGGAGAAGAATTTAGAAATATGTCTTATGGGTATCTTTGGTGGATTGTGAATGAAAATGTATATGCAGCCATAGGAAATAGTGGGAATGTTATATATGTAAATTCATTAGAAAATATAGTGATAGCAGTTACATCATATTTTAAGCCAACCATATTCGACCGTATAGATTTTATACAAAAGTATATTGAGCCGTTTATTTCAATTTAATTCTGAACTGCTGAATCCGGTTTGCACCCGAAGCGGAAATTAGGTAGCATCTTACTTTTCAAGTGAAATATTTGTGATAATTTTAACTTGCCTATTGACTTTAACGTTACGTCATAGTATATGATAAAATCAAAAGGAGGAACTAGAATTATGAAAATATCCGCTATCCGTTCTGACAAAGTTTATTCAAAAATTATGAGTGCACCGTTAGACAAAAAAAATGACATTTATAGATATGAACTTATGAAGCCTTTTGAAAAAAAGTGGGCTTGTTATAGTGTTCCTATGAAAGCTCTAACGCCTAATGGATATGATGTAATTATGGCAAGCGAAATGCTTGGGCATATCGCCCCAACCGCTGTTGACCAGAAGCAACAAAATAATATTAATCTAATTTCTGATAATACACTCTGGGAAAAATGTGAGTTATCCATTCAGCAGTCGTTGAATTGCTTTGTTGAACACGGTGTTAATCTACCCGTTAAAGAATATGCGTTTACAATTTTACTTGCAAATGCTAAGAATCCTTACATTATTTTAAATGATGGTTACTGCGGTGATGGTGGTATTCCAGGATATATTTTTTCTTGGTTACTACCTAATGAATACACTTTATCACATCTTCATGTAGCATTAGCACATGAAACTAATCACAACGTACGATTTCAATTTATTAAATGGAAGAATGACATCACTCTTGGTGAAATGATAGTCAATGAGGGGTTGGCAGAAAACTTTGCAACATTTCTGTATGGTGAAGATAAAGCAGGTCCTTGGGTAACAAAAACTGATATAGAAACCTTAAATGAATATATTAAGCCTATTATTCGGGACGGTTTAAATGTTCAAGGATTAGAAAATCTGAATGCATACCTTTATGGTGATGAAATGGCAGCATTACAAAACTATCCTCAGGTCGGATTACCCTATTGTTCCGGATATGCGTGTGGCTATCACTTGATTAAACACTACTTGCAAAAGACTGGAAAAAACATTGTCGAAGCAACTCTATTACCTGCAAAAGAAATTTTAGATGCTACGGAGGATTTTTGGAATGAATGAAAAAGCTAAAACAGTCCATGAAGTTGCTAAATTAACAGGTATTACTGCTCGAACACTACATTATTATGATGAAATTGGTTTATTAAAACCGTCTATTATAACCGAAGCAAAATACCGTCAGTATACAGACGACGATTTAACTAGGCTTCAGGAAATTTTGTTTTTTAGAGAAGTTGGATTCGCCCTAAAAGAAATTAAGGAACTGCTGGATTCACCTCATTATGTTCGTTCAGAAGCATTAGAGAGTCATGTACTGATTTTGGAAGCTCAGAAAGAACGAATAGAAGCTTTGATTTCACTTGTAAAAGACACAATCAACGGAAATAAAGAAATTAAATTTTCTGCATTTTCAAATGCAAAAATACTTGAGTTACAATCGCAATTTCAAGAAGAAGTATTAGAACAATGGGGAAATACTGAAAGTTTCAGAGAATACAAGACTATGTTTTCTTCCCATTCAAAGCAAATACAAGAGAAAGAAATAGAATCTTTTTATTCAATGGCTCGCAATATTTTTGAAAAACTAGCTATGTATGAAAATAGTCCTGCGGAAAGTCCAGAAGTACAAGCAATAGTACATGAATGGCAACAATATATTTCTGAACACTTTTATGAATGTAATAAACAAATTTTATCTAATTTGGGAGTTCTCTATATTACAGATGAAAGATTTACCACTTTTATAAATAGATTTAGTAGTGGAAATCTTGCAGCTTTTTTTAATGAAGCAATACAAATTTTTTGCAGAGGTTCAGAATGAATATGATGGAGTGGGTTATTTGTCCTATATGCAACAATAAAACAAGGATTAAAATACGAAAAGATACACAGCTAAAAAACTTTCCGTTGTATTGTCCAAAATGTAAAAAAGAAAGTTTGATATGCGTAAATAACTTCAAAATAGAAATTATCAAAGAGCCAGACGCTTAGACGCAGAGCCGATAATTTATAAGTTATTGAAACTTATAGACTATCGGCTCATTTTAGTTTCAGTCCTATTCTGGTAGGCAATAGAAGTTATTTATCTTCCATTTCCTTGTATTTGACAATACCATCAGCAACGCTTTCCATGATAACAAGGTCTGCGTCTGTAAAATTGTCAATTTTACTTTCAAGCTGTCTTCGTCTGCTGCTTTTTACCGGATTATCAGAGGACAAAAAGAACTCATCCACTGATACATTCAGCAGAGATACAAGGTCGTACAGCACCTGTAAACTGGGGTGCTGCCCTTTATTCTCAATATTGGTTAAATAGCGTGGGTCAATTTCAATCATTGCTCCCACCTGTTCACGGGTCAAACCCTGTTTTTTACGGGCTTCTTTTATGGCAAGCCCAAACGCCCTGAAATCATATTTATCTTCTTTTTTACGCATAATACACCACCTCTGTACATTTTACTGTTCCTGTTGTAATAACGACAGGTATAGAAAAACGTATTACATAGTTGTACAGTTCCTATTATGCGTATCAAAGATAAAACTATGCTGCCGAAACGGAAATAAAAAAAACCGTTATTTGGCAGCATACTTTCCCTGCGTCAAAAATCACATCATCTTTTCCAGACGACGGTTTAACAAAAGCCGCCGTCTTTTTTTGCATGAAATATAGATGATTTTTAAAGTCTACTACTTTATACAGACAGCGGCTTACAGGAGGAAGCCGCTATGCAAAATATTTTCTTAAATATATCTACATTCGGTAAACCGTTAAAAAAAGCCATCCACCTACACTAGAAAAGTCTGACCCTCAATATGGTTTTTCAGAATACATAGAAAGAACTATCGAAGCACACAAGCAGAAATATCGTCTGTTTGCGTGCTTTTTTAGTTGGAAGAAAAAGGTTTTAAATTTTTCTTCTCAAAACGCAACTGCACCCCCTGTCCTGTCGGGACTAAGAGCGAAAAGGGGGAAAGAAGCAGAAATTCCTATCAGCTCGCTCCCTTTCAAGGCTGGAAAGGAGGTGAGCAATGATGAAGCCATCTGAATTTCAGACAACCATAGAGAACCAGTTTGATTACATCTGTAAAGTCGCTATGGAGGATGAACGCAAAGACTATCTCAAAGCGTTGTCCAGACAGTGCAAACGGGAAACCCTGTTTTGTGATATGGACGATTACACCGTTAATCTGTTTTCTTCCGAAGACACCTATCCATCCCACTTCCATACTTTTGAAATGGATGGATTTACTGTCCGTATTGAAAACAGCCTGTTAGCAGAAGCATTAGAAAATCTGGATGGAAAGAAACGTGATGTTATCCTGAGATATTATTTTCTTGGATTTGACGATACAGAAATTTCAAAAATTCTGGAAGTTAATCGTTCTACCATCCAGAGAAGAAGACACGCCGGACTGCAATTTATCAAAAAATTTATGGAGGAAGAAGCATGACAGCAAAGCACCCTATGATTCCGTTTCCTGTAATTGTAAGGGCTGCGGACGGTGATATTGAAGCAGTCAACCAGATTGTACGCCATTATAGCGGTTTTATTGCCAGCCGTTCCATGCGTCCCATGAAAGACGAATACGGGAATACCCACATGGTTGTAGATGAAACCCTACGCCGCCGGATGGAAACACGTCTGATTGCAAAGATTTTATCTTTTGAAATCAGGGAACCCACCTAGAAATAATGCTCTCCTGTGGAAGCATGGACAAGCTCATGCTTCCCAGACAGAGCTTGCCAGTCTATTAAAGTGCATTATCACCAGTGCATTTTAACAGGCTGACAAAGCCGGATTGTTCCTTGAAAAAGAAAGCGTCTAATCAACGCAGCATAAAGCAGCCGAATACGTTTCGATAGAAAGAGAGCCGTTGGGCTGGCACGCCGTAACCCACCAAAGGAGGGATGAAAACGGATAGCGATTCCTGCCAGCGTTCCATAAGCAGCTTACCGCAAAAGCTGCCGCCATGACCTTTCCATCGTAATAATGATACTTCCGTACAGCCTTAGTCCGTGTGATGATGTAGCACCGCTGGCAAAGGGTACGGCTGGATGAGAACCATGCAGGGGTGAGATTCCCATGAGCTTTAGCGAAAGCTGTTCGGTTTGCTTCAAAGAAAATAACAGGAGGTTGTTATCTTATGGAAAATACAAAGAATCCTGACCCTGAAATGATACGAGAATACCAGATAGGAAACACCTGCTATGTGGTAAAATCCCGCTCAAAAGAACAGGCGCAGGAAGACGCAGTAACGAAAGTAAAAAGGCTTATCCGCAATGATTTGAAACAATAATTTTAAGATAAAATAAGGCAGACAGGAAACAGAAAATGCGGTACAATAAAGTTGTAAAAGCATTGTCTGTTTGACTGTCGGATAGGAGGTACTTATGTTACAGCAGTCAAACAGCACTATTACTTCCATTTATCCGATGGGAAATCAAACAGAGGAATTAACCGCATTATACTGTCGGCTTTCACAAGACGATAAACAGGAGGGTGATTCAAACAGTATTATTAACCAGAAAAAAATCCTGAAGCGTTATGCAATCGAGCACGGGTATCAGCCTTATGTGTTTTTTGTAGATGATGGATTTTCTGGTACAAACTTCAACAGACCGGATTTTCAAAGAATGATTGCAGAGGTCGAAGCAGGAAGAATCAAACGCGTTATAGTCAAGGATATGTCAAGACTTGGACGTGATTATTTGCAAGTGGGAATGTACACAGAAATTATGTTCCCGAACATGGATGTCCATTTTATTGCTGTCAATGATGGCGTGGATAGTCATGTGGGAGATAATGAATTTACCCCATTTCGTAACATAATCAACGAATGGTACGCAAAGGACACCAGCAAAAAAATACGTGCAGTCAAGCGTTCTAAAGGAATGGCAGGTGAACATATCGGTTCTCACGCTCCTTATGGCTACATGAAGAATCCAGACAATAAAAAGGAATGGCTTATAGATGAAGAAGCCGCCGAAGTAGTTCGGGAAATCTTCCGTTTATGTGTCAATGGTTACGGACCGACACGAATTGCCAATATTCTAACGGAAAGAAAAATTCTTTGCCCTACTTATTATGCGCTAGAGCATGGGGAAAAGCCACGAACCGTTCTTCCACCTGACAAGTATCTGTGGAGCGCAACTGTGGTATCTCATATCTTAGAAAGAATGGACTATTTAGGACATACTGTGAATTTTAAGACCCATGTTAAGTCTTATAAAAATCGCAAAAAAATTGATAACAGTCCTGAACAATGGAAGATTTTTGAGAATACCCATGAAGCAATCATTGACAAGGAAACCTTTGAGATTGTACAGAAAATCCGTTCTGGAAAACGCCGCCCTACCAAAATGGGGGATATGCCTATGTTCTCTGGTTTGCTCTACTGTGCAGATTGCGGAAGCAAAATGACATTTCATAGGCAAATGGCACAGAGTGCAGAGAAACATAATTTTGTATGCAGCAATTACCGACACAATTCAAAATCATGTACTATGCACTATATTCGTAATGTAGTAGTTGAACAAATTGTACTGGAAAACCTGAAAGAAGTTATCCGCTATGTGTCAGATTATGAAGATGAATTTGTTCAGATGGTAATGGACACGGATATGCGGCAAAGAAATAAAGAACTGCTGCAAAAGAAGAAGCGGCTTACAGAAATTCATTCCCGTATTCAGGAGTTGGACAAAATTTTTCAACGGATTTATGAAGACAACATTAGTGGAAAACTTTCAGATGAACGCTTTATGAAACTTTCAAGAGGATATGAGGAAGAACAGCATACTTTGCAGGAAGAACAGACTTCCTTAGAGAAAGAATTACAGAAAGAAGAAAAACAATCTGTGGATGTAAAGCAATTTCTTTCAGTAGTCCGCAAGTACACTAACCTTACAGAACTCACACCAGAAATTGTGCATGAGTTTATCGACAAAATTATTGTCCACGCTCCAGATAAGAGCAGCGGTAAACGCTTACAGGAAATTGAAATTATCTATAACCATATCGGAGTATTCGACCATTCAAAGGTCACTTTGTGGAAAGGAAAAGCGGTATAGTGCACAATATACTATACCGCAAAACCTAAATCTTAAAAACATCCTTACCAAACCCTCACATTTATAGGCTTTGCGAGACCATTCAGTCAACAGGGGATGAGAGAATCGAACTCCCGCCAAAGGTTTTGGAGACCCCTATCATACCACTTGACCAATCCCCTATTTAAGTAAATTGTGTGTCTGTCTCCGTGACACTAGATATTTATACCATATTTATTGGTGGGTTGTCAATAGGTGATTTTAAAAAAAGCTCAAAATTACTTTTAAGGAAATTGCTTTTAATTTCATATTATATAAAAATAACTTCCGGACTGTACGATTTACAACCGGAAGTTACCTGATTTTATTTTACCTTATATCTAACTTTTATCTATCTCCCCAGACTTCTTCTGCAATTTCTTTTACAAGTTTTAATTTTTCCCACTGCTCTTCTTCTGTCAGCTTGTTACCGATTTCGCAAGATGCGAATCCACATTGTGGACTTAAGTACAGGCGATCCAGTGGAACGTATTTCTCTGCTTCATGGATTCTGGCAATGACTTTTCCTTTATCCTCTAACTGTGGTATCTTTGTCGTAATGAGTCCAAGTACGACCTTCTTATCTCCAGATACTTTTGCAAGTGGTGCGAAACCTCCTGATCTCTTGTCATCATACTCCAGATAGTAGGCATTTACATTTTCCTCTCCAAACAGAAGGTCTGCAACAGAATCATATGCACCGGAGCTGAAGAACGTAGAATGATAGTTTCCTCTGCACACATGTGTATTGATTACAAGGTCTTCCGGTGCCTGTGCAACAACCTGGTTATTCAGTTTCAGCAGACGCTTCTTATAATCTTCCAAAGCCTGTCCGTTTCTTCCGGTCAGAGCTGTCGCCATTTTTGCATCTACCATACCGCCCCATACACAATCATCGAACTGAAGATTTCTGCATCCTGCCGCATAAATCTCCTGAACGAATTCTCCATAAGCTTTGATGACATCATCTGCAAATGCTTCTTCTGAGCCATAGATTTTTAAAGTCGTAGCAAGAAGCTGCGCTCCGGTGAAGTAAGCATAGAACTGTCCCGGTGAAGGGATGGTCTGTTTTGCAACTGTATTTTCATCTTCCAATGCTTTTACATATTTAAAATGTTCTACAAACGGGTGATTCTTTACAGAAATCTTTCCTGTCATATAGGTATCATCAATCATGGCTGCTTCTGCGTCAAATGTTGTATTTCCCTCTACTGTCTTCTGATGCTCAATACCTTCAAATCCCCACATAAAGTCAAGATGCCAAGTGGATCTTCTGAACTCTCCGTCTGTGATAACATGGTAGCCAAGTCCCTTGATTTTATTTACTAAATCAACGATACACTCGTCTTCTACTTTTGTCAGATCAGCCTGTGTAATTTTTCCCTCTTCAAAATCTTTTCTTGCATCTTTTAATCTCTGTGGTCTTAAAAAACTTCCTACAAAATCATATCGAAATGGTGTCTTCATAATTATTATCTCCTAAATTTTAATAAACCTATCGTAATTTTAAACTTGTGTTGCGATAGATTTATTGTAATTTATTTCAAATGTTTTGTATAATAGCTAAAAATATCTGTTTGTTATAACTTTAAATTATGGCACTTCTGATCCAGGCAAGACATCTATTCTACGGACTTTCCATGCTGGATAAATATAAGGGAATACTGGGTCGCTTCTGCAACTTTCGGTGGCGTCATCGGTTCTTTACTCCTCATTAATACAGAAGGCATCAGCTTTGTCATGACTGCTATGTTCGTCGTTATCTTCATGGATCAGTGGCTGAAAGAAAAGAATCATACATCTTCATTACTTGGACTTGGAATTTCTTTTCTCTGTCTCCTTGTATTCGGACCGGACTCTTTTATGATTCCGACCATGATTTTGATTATCGTCTCATTGACATTATTACGCAAAAAGCTTGATATCCCGGATCAAAAAAACTACTCGCGACTTCATTTCGACAAATGTGCTTCTGAAAAAATGAAGTAGCAATAAAAAACACAGGAGGTTTGCTAACATGACATTAGCTCAACAAATCATCACTATCGGACTTTGTGTACTTGGTACAATGACTACACGTTTCCTGCCTTTTCTTGTATTTCGTGAAAACCGGGAAACTCCTAAGTTCATTCAATATGTTGGAAAATTTCTTCCATCCGCAGTTTTCGGCATGCTGGTCGTTTACTGTCTGAGAAATGTAAATGTATTGCAAGGTACACATGGAATCCCAGAGTTCATTTCCATTCTCGTTACTGCCGGACTTCATATCTGGAAACGTCAGATGCTGGTATCTATTGCAGGAGGAACCATCTGCTATATATTATTGCTACATTTTTGTTAAAAGACCTATGCATCAAAATCAGCCACAAATTCACCTTCCGGTGTTTTCATTTTCAGGATTCCAAGATTAAAATCCTCTTCTTGAATTGTAATGTGATATTCAAAAACTACGTCATCTTCAAATTTAGACAACAGAATATACTCTCCTTTATCCTTTCCGTCAATCTGATCACAGATATCATCATACACATCTGCTCCGGAAATATTTCTTGGATACCCTGCATCCTTAATTTTTTTCTCAATTGCTTCGTATAATTCGTTCATACATTTTCCTCTCTTTCTTCTATGTGAGGCTATCCCCCCACATTCTTGTCTTTCTTAATTATAGCTTTTTTCTTTTGTTCATCATATTCCAAGCATTTCCAGCAATTCTATATGAGGATGGTTCATGTCAGCCTGATATATATCTATATAATTTAATGCCGCGCTTTCATCCATAAATGCCGGAAACAAAAATCCACACTCGGGTTCTCCCGGTTCATAATCACCACTCACCGGGCAAATCGCGCAGATTAGATATTCATACATTTTCTCGGATTCTCCCTGACGCTCATGATCCGTTCCCTTCACCGGAATATCGTAACGGTCGTGAAACACGTAAACAGCATAATCACCTTTCGATTTATAATTTGCTCCTACAATCTCATAAAATGTCTCCATTAATGCATCATTTTTCAGTCCGCATGCCCGCATTCCCATCAAAAGTTTCCACAAGCTGTCATTTTGCATATTTTCCTGCAAAAATTTGTATTCTTGCAAGTTTTGATTCGTTTCTGCAAACGGAACTTTCTTTGCAATCTGCAAGTTTTTCTCTCGATTCGCCGGACTTAATTTCAAAAATGCAATATTAAATGTCCCGTCAATGCAACCGTCTGAATCCATGTATCCCCCGGCTATCCTTGTCATTGATGTTCGCTTAACTGTCATGCGCCTTGTAAGCGCCAGCATATCTTCTCTGTCTATCATTCTCTTCTTAACAAGCTCCTTACTACTTTTACAATCAGCTTTTCAATCATTAATAATATTATAATGGGCGATGAATATTATGGCAAATACTGTTGCTGATTTATTACTATTTATTTAGCATTAATTTAGATTTACCTTATTTATGTATTTGAATTTTATTTAGAAATGGACAGCTCCTTACATATTTCTACATATTTATCCGTATAAATACTGTCTTTTTCCCAGATAAAATCAAAATCATGCTGCATTTTAAAATCCGAAAGCTTTATTTCTTTCAACACTCCCGACTCTAATTCATCCGCGACTGCAATCTTATACATAAATGAAATTCCACAATCCCGTTTTAACAGACCTATAATCGTGTGCATATTTTCCACTTCTATACAACGCTCAAAGTCAGGAATTTCCATTCCTCGTGCCAAAAGCAACTCTTCCAGTATATTCCTTGTCCCCGAGCCACTCTCCCGTACAATCAAACGTTCGTTTTTCAGATCATTCATAGTCTTTGGATTCTTTTTCAGAAATGTATGGGAAACCTTGCAGACCCCAATGTAATCTTCTGTACTATAATTCATGTGTCCGTAACGATCTTTCGGATAATTTCCTTCCACTAAAGCAAGATTAATCTTCCCTTCATCTAATAACGAAAGCAACTGTGACGTATTCCCAAAATGAATATGTAAATTCATATCTGGATGTTGATTCATAAAATCCGCAATCCTGTCAACAACTGCATATTCTCCAATCGTCATTGTAACTCCGATAGATAATAATTCGATATCTCCACTGACACTTTTCATTTCTTCAAAAATTGAGAGCTGATCATTTTTCATAGTCATCAGACGCTTTTTAAGTACCTTTCCGGTCTGGGTAATATACAATTGTTTATTGTGATACAAGAATAACTGGGTATTATATTCGTTTTCAAGGAAACGAATATGTTGCGAAACAGCCGGTTGTGTAATATTTAATCTCTTTGCTGCCTCTGTAAAATTCATGGTTTCACACACTGTGAGAAAGGTGTTCGTCCTAAAATCTAACATAGTATTTTCCTCTTTTGGTTTGCTATTTTATCAATAAGGATTTCTTATATTTCAATAATATTATATAATTTTTTATTATTGTTTTCCAGTGTTATAATCAATTAGAAAAATGAAAATTATTAAATTTAAACGAGAGGTAAAAAAATTATGGATTTTATCAAAAAGAACTTATCTGGTATTTTGGTTTGTTTTATAATTGCTGTACCTGCCTGGCTTCTTGGAAAAGCTTTTCCGGTCATCGGCGGTCCGGTCATTGCAATTCTCGCCGGAATGCTCATCACATTGATTTGGACAGATAAAGGGAAAGCAGAAGCCGGCATTAAATGGACTTCCAAAATTATTCTCCAGACTGCTGTCGTACTATTAGGATTCGGAATGAACCTCGGTGTAATCATGAAGACCGGGAAACAATCACTGCCAATTATTATCTGTACGATCAGTACTTCCCTAATCATTGCATGGTTACTTCACAGAATTATCAATGTTCCGTCCAACACTGCGATTCTGGTTGGTGTTGGTTCTTCCATCTGTGGAGGTTCTGCTATCGCAGCTACTGCTCCGGTTATTGACGCCGACGATACGGAAGTTGCCCAGGCCATTTCCGTTATCTTTTTCTTCAACGTCATTGCTGCTGTACTATTCCCTGTACTTGGACACGTCCTCGGCTTTGACACAACGAGCGGTTCTTCCTTCGGACTGTTCGCCGGAACAGCAATTAACGACACTTCTTCTGTAACCGCAGCTGCATCCACCTGGGACAGCATGTGGAATCTTGGAAATGAAACATTGAATAATGCTGTTACCGTTAAGCTGACTCGTACACTTGCAATCATTCCAATTACACTTGTATTGTCTCTGATCCACGCAAAATCCGCATCTGTAAATGGTGAAAAAGCAGGAAATTTTAGCATAAAGAGAGCATTTCCGATGTTTATTTTATACTTCATCATTGCAGCAATTATCACTACTGCATGTATGAGTATGGGAATTAGTGCTGATGTATTCGCACCGCTGAAAGAACTGTCCAAATTCTTCATCATTATGGCCATGGCTGCCATTGGTCTGAACAGTAATGTTATAAAATTAATAAAATCTGGCGGAAAGCCACTTCTTCTCGGTGCTTCCTGCTGGATTGGAATTACCATTGTCAGTCTGACTATGCAACATATTATGCACCTTTGGTAATTTTGTTTAGACATTTTTTTGTTTCTTTGTAAATAATATTTTTAACATTATTGAAACTATAGATACTAGAAGTCTACAAAAAGCTACTAAAACAAATTCTATTGAGAACGGATTATTTAGCTTTTCTCCTAATAAGGTCGTCGTCACAATGCTAAGTAATGAACCACTGATTCCTGCCACAAGATAAATCAGATAATTCACATCACATGCACCAAAATACAAGCTGACAATATCCCCTGGCAGGAACCCAACGATTCTCGTTATAAAGCAAGTAAAAAATGTATTTTGTTTTTGATATTCTGATAACTTCTTTGCCTTCGGATATTTCTGAAATATTTCTTCTGTAATCTGTTTTCCACTACATTTTCCAAGACAATACGGAATTGTAATGGAGACAGACAGACCAACTGTACTAATGAACACAGCTGCCACCGGCGAAAACAATATTCCACTGGCAAGATATAAAATAGAAAGCGGCAGAACTATCGTCAAGCTCTTTAATCCAAATAATAGAATCAGCATTATCACTGCGAGCGCCACATTTTTCGGTGTATATTTTACAATTGTATCAACGGATAATGGTTCCCCTGATATTTTCACGATCAAAACAAGTATCACCGCTATCGCTAGAATTGCCATAACCGGAATAAATTTTTTCCACTTATCTCTCTGATTCATAATCATCACTCCACATTTCATTCTATACTATTTATTGTATGAACGCTGTTTGCTTATTTACTTTTATCTTACCTCCATTTCTTCCCAGAAAAAATAGACAAAACCGAAGCTTTGTCTATCAATCTCTTCACTTATAAATTATCGTTTCTGTCCACACCTGACTTGCTAATTATTTTGCGTGCACAAGACTCAATGCATCAATTTTTTTCAGCTCTTCATCTGTAAAAGGTGCACTTTCAAGAACCTTCAGATTATCGAGAATCTGCTCTGGTTTTGATGCTCCTACCAGAACACTTGTCACTATGCCATCTTTTAATACCCAGTTCAATGCCATCTGCGCCAGGCTTTCACCTCTCTCTTTGGCAATTTCATTTAAACCACGGATACTTGTGATTTTTTCTTCTGTCAACTGACTTGCCTTAAGGAATCGTCCATCTGTTGCAATACGGCTGTCTGACGGAATTCCGTTCAGATAGCGGTTTGTTAATGTTCCCTGTGCCAGTGGGCTGAATGCAATGATTCCTTTTCCAGACTCTACTGCCGCTTCTTTCAATCCATTTTTTTCGATTGTGCGGTCGAAAATAGAATAGCGGTTCTGATTAATTATAAATGGACAATGCAGCTCTTTCAGAATTGTAGCTGCCTTCTCCATATGTACTCCATCATAATTAGAAATCCCAACATACAGTGCTTTTCCGCTTCGGACAATCTGCGCCAGTGTTTCCATTGTTTCCTCTAATGGAGTTTCCGGATCCATACGGTGATGATAGAAGATATCGACATACTCCAGTCCCATTCTTTTCAGACTCTGATCCAGACTTGCTGTTAGATATTTTTTACTTCCCCAGTTTCCATAAGGACCATCCCACATATCAAAACCGGCTTTTGTACTTATCAACATCTCATCGCGATAAACTCCGAGATCCTCTTTTAGGATTCTCCCAAAATTAATCTCTGCACTTCCCGGCTCCGGGCCATAGTTATTGGCAAGGTCAAAGTGTGTGATCCCGTGATCAAATGCTGTAAAGCACATTGCTTTCATATTATCATAATCACCATTTGATCCAAAGTTATGCCAAAGTCCCAACGAAACTTTTGGTAATAATAACCCACTTTTCCCACATCGATTATACTGCATAGTTTCATATCGTTTTTCGTCTGCCTGGTACATCATTTATCTCTCCTTCATATATGTATTTAAACTCCTTTGTTATTATATTATCATTTCTGCTAAATAAAAGCTATATTTTAGAACAAATAATAAGCCTGAGCGAACCACTATTAAATGGCCGATCAGTCTTATTATTTATCTCCAGACTTCTTCTGCTATTTCTTTTACAAGAGCTAATTTTTTCCACTGCTCTTCTTCTGTCAGCTTATTTCCAATCTCGCAGGAGGCAAATCCGCACTGTGGGCTTAAACACAGACGGTCTAATGGAATGTATTTTGCTGCCTGATGAATTCTAGCAATGACTTTTTCCTTATCTTCTAACTCTGGTTTCTTTGTTGTAATCAGACCAAGAACGACTTTCTTATCCGGAGATACTTTTGCAAGTGGTGCAAATCCACCGGATCTTTCATCGTCATACTCAAGAAGGAGCGCGTCTACATTTTCCTGCGCAAATACATAATCCGCAACGGAATCATATGGGCCACTTGTGAAGAATGTGGAATGATAATTACCTCTGCAAATATGTGAAGTAATGATCATATCTTCTGGTTTTCCTTCCAATGCAAGATTGTTGACTTTCAGAAGTTGTGCCTTTACTTCTTCAATGTCCACTCCCAGTGCTCTGTATCTGAGTTTTGCCGCATCTCCGACAATGGCTCCCCATGTGCAGTCATCAAGCTGAAGATTTCGGCAGCCAGCCTCGTAAAACTGTGTGATAACTTCTTGATAAGCCTTTCCGATGTCCTGAATCAATTTCTCATCATTCTTATAGAATTTTCTTGTCCGGTCAATATTCTGTGGCACAATCATCTGCTGATATGTCTGTGCCGGTGCCGGAATTGTATATTTTGCAACTGTATTTTTATCTTCAAACTGTTTGAGAAATTTGAAATATTCTACAAACGGGTGTGCTTTCGCTTTAATTTTTCCTACAAGATAAGTTGCTTCAAGGTCAGCAACTTCTCCGTTAAACTGAACTCCGCCACCTTCTGCCTCATGTTCAACGCCTTCAAATCCCCACATAAAATCCAGGTGCCAGAATTTTCTGCGGAACTCTCCATCTGTGATTGCATGAAAACCTGCCGCTTTCTGCTTCGTTACAATATCACGGACACATTCATCTGTAATATCGTTTAATTCTTTTTCTGTAATTTTACCTTCACTGAAATCCTTCTTAGCCTGTTTTAGTTTTTCCGGTCTCAGGAAACTTCCTACAAAATCATATCGAAATGGTGTCTTTAATATACTCATATCTTATCCTCCGTCTTCTTTCATCTGATGAGGATAGTCTACCAGTTATTATTCATTGTGTAAAATTTCCTTTTTTATTGGTTTGATATAACTTTTAGTTATGGTTTGCAAGTTTATATTCCTTCTCCGGAACACCTTCGGATTTGATAAGATACCCTTCTGCTTCATCAAAACGAATGGTGTACTGATATTCACTCTCTCTGCCTTCTTTTTCAGCATCATCATCAGAATAATATGTTAGCCGGATATGATAAGTATTCTTTCCTTCTCGCCATGATTCATCACCGATCAGCCAGTCGTTTTCAAGATTTTTATCCTTTTTCAGTAATGTCTCAGCATATTGCTGTGCCCCGCTCCAGATTCCCATATTCCGGCGCTGTCCCTGCATGGTATTCTGATACTGCCAGAGTGTAGCAAACATAATAGCTGCCATAATTCCTGTAAAAAGAACCGTTTTATACTTCTTTTCTTTTTTCTGTCTTTGCCGACGGACACACCGGATTGTTCCAACCATCATCATCGCAATCATGAACAGATACCACAATGTCCAGAAAATCTGTTCTGTTCGTTCTATTCCACCCGGAATCCACTCTGCAATACGGTCACCCCAGATATAATTAACCAGTGATACCAATATTCCAATAGACAAAATCGATGCCACACCGTAAATTCTCCGGCTTTCTTCATCATCAATATTCTGAAAAAAATACCACAGAGAAACAAACACAGCTGCTGAGAGTCCGCCGAGCACAAGACCGCCTCCAAGACTGGCAATTTTTGTTGCCCATGCTAATGCACCCACACCAATCACCAGAATTCCGGCAATGATATTAGCGTTCTTATCCTGCTTTTTCAGTTGCTTTGAAATGTCATCTGCATTTTGAAGCATCTCAGCTACCTCCTTCTGGGTATACTGAGTTTCTGTCGTATCCATATCACCTGTCGGTTTCTTTTTTTCAGAACGCATCAATTCCAGTACCGAAATTCCAAGTACCTGTGCCAGTGGTTCTAATGTCTGGATATCCGGAAATCCAAGTCCACGCTCCCACCGGCTGATTGCTTTATCCGTCACATGAATCTTTTCTGCAAGCTCCGCCTGCGTCATTTTTTTCTCTTTTCTTATCCCGGCAATGAACTGCCCGAACTGTTTCGCCTCCACGTCTTGTCACTTCCTCCTGCTGTTCCCGCTCCGCTATTTTAAGGTGTGCAAAGCGTTTTTACAGTCTCAGCATAGGGGAAAACAGGCTGTTTTGTCAATCTACGAATCCTTTACTTCCCATTTTGCAACTATTATATTCACACAAATGAACATATCAGGAAATAAATATCTTTACGAGCAAACCCAATCTTCTAAATGTTCCAATATTTCTTCATCGTAAGGGGAATTGATTGTATGAATACATCCGGCAGAAATATTATGAATGACACATTCTGCCCATTCCCCTTCTTTTATTTCAAAAAATAAGTCCTTGCCCTTTTTCCACTTCTTCCAATCTCTATACATGTCAATAATCTCACGTTGTTCAAAAGTGTGGTCATTCATTGGAATCGTAATAGTATCCCCAACTCTTATGACTTCTCCCTTTTCTGCAGTAATCCCTATAAGAGTAATATTTTCATCATATCCTGATGCTGAAGCGCTTGTAAAAATCATTCAATTCACCTTAAATCCTATTCTCTGATGATTTTTAATAAAGGATCTGGCTTTCGCCAGACCCTCATCATTTTATTCACTCTATAACTCTTCTACTTTACAAGAGTGTTCTTTTGTTTCTTTATCATAACTAATTCCCACTTCAAGACTTCCATGAGTTCTTTATTCGGAATAAAAACCATTCCATTGTCATATGTTAAAAGTCCATATACAACCATTGCTGAATAAATCTCTTCTTTTGTCTTTAATTCCTGTGCTGTGGCTGCATACTCCTGTATACCGGACGGTATCCTTTCTCCGGCAAACATCAGCGTAAGATCATTCTGAATCTGATCCACATTATACTGAATGTAAGTAAAAATGGAATCATACTTTCCGGAACTGACCCAGTAATTCGACAATTGATTATCTGTCAATGCACACACAACCGAACGTGGATTATATAACCGTTCTCCTGCTGCTGTATGATACCCGTCATACCATTCTCTTAGACTTTCTCTGGTAATCTGTGGCTTTTTTGTTTTCTCTAAATAGCGCTGATACAGCATATCCACTTCTTCATCAGAAAATCCAAAATATTCACTGAACCGTACTCTTGTTGCCATATTATATTCTAAAAACATATTCAATTCGGAGCCGTCCGAATATTTTGCGATTGGAAGCACACCTGTCATATATGCCAGTTCTACATAGCTTTGTCCTTTTAGCAATAACTTTAAAAAAAGCAGATAATCTTTTTTATCTTTTTCTGTTATAAAAGAACTATGAAAAACTGCGTCCCATTCATCAATAACAAAAATAAATTTATGTCCTGTCTGATTAAAAACCAAAGATAATATATCCCAGACAGCCGCATTATTTTCAATAACAAGTTCTGGATATGCCTCCTGTATATCTCTGACAAGTCCGTTCTGTACCCGGTCTATATATTCCTGATAGTTTTGACATTCTCTGGGCATCTCACTGAAATCAATATAAATCACATCATGCTTTCCTGCCTGTTCTTTATATCCGGCATACTCTGCTATATGAAGATGCTCAAATAAAGATGGCTCACCTGTATTTTCAAAAAAAGCAGCAATCATATTTGCCATAACTGTTTTTCCAAAACGTCTAGGGCGGGTAATGCAAAAGAAACGCTGTTCCTGTTGGAGTGCCGGGATTAATTCTTCAAGTATTTCTGATTTATCAACAAAATACGTCCCATTCATAACCGTTTTAAATTTATCATATGGTTCTTTATTATTTAAAAATTGTCCCATTCTTTACAGCCCTCCTTTATACTGATAATGTAAGTATATCCTTTTTTTCGTAATGATGCAAGAAATGTTTCTAACTGAGGATTGTACATATTTCACCTTATTCCTCCGGTGCCATAAAATGTATTCTCTCCGGATCGAATCTGTCCTGCTGTGGTCTTTCCTCTGCCGGATATCCCATCGCAAATAAGGAAAATACTTTTACATTTTCCGGAAGATCCAGCATCTTGTGTACAAGTTCCATTCTCTCTTCAATCGGAGCTATTCCGATCCAGACTCCGCCAAGTCCGATTTCATCTGTCTCCAGCCAGATATTCTGCTGTGCAATAGAAAGGTCTATCTCTGCATAAGACGGTGCAACTAATCCTTCTGTCCGATATACTGGTACAATTACGACCGGTGCCCCTGCTGCACATTTGGAATATGGGGTTGCAGTAGACAATTCCTGTATCTTCTCTTTATCTGTCACTACATAGAACTCCCATGGCTGCTGGTTGCACGCACTCGGCGCCTGCATCCCGGCTTTTAAAACCTGCACGATTTTTTCTTTCTCTATCGGTCTGTCCTCGAATTTTCTAACACTGATTCTGTGAAAAATACTACTCATCATTCTAATCTCCTTCTTTTCTATTATCTTTTATCCTCTCACACTTACCATGTTGTCTTGTGTTCATCTGTCACTTCCAGTGTATCAGGATTTACCAGATAAAAATCAACTAACTGTGTATCATATGTTCCACCCGGATACTTTTTCTCCAGAACATACTCATCACAGTATGTTCCATTGTCATCTGTCTTTTCTCTATTATAATACAGACCGTATTCGACACTTACCTGATTTCCGTCTTTCGTCTCCTGCCCTGTACTGACAATAACATACGTCTCTCCTTTTGCGTTACTGCCGTAAGTGAATTCCGGATTTTCTAATGCATTTGTCTCAATCAGATAATTATAGACTGCCTGCATTCCATTTCTCATTCTTAACCATTCATCACTTTCATATGGTTCTGTATTATCCTGTGAATCACTATTTCCTGTATCAGAATCTGCACTTTCTGCATCGTTGTCTGTCTGGTCATTATTTTCTGTATTGTCCGGATCGGAAGCGTCTGGCTGTTCATTTGTAAATGTATCATCTTTTGTCGGTACATATATTTTTTTCATAATAAATGGATTATTCGTTACATACTCTGCTGTATAAGCATTATAACCCATATTACTCCAGCTGACTTCCAGATAGGTGTATCCATTTTCTTTTCTCGTGACGGTTTCCTTATCATCCAGTCCCAGAAATACATCCAGAAAATTAATAAATAGCAATATCAGCCCTGCAATTGCAATTACTGCACATATGATAAATTTCACAACTTTTTGGATCCATACAGGCGATGTAATATTCAGGTGTCTGTGCAGCCAGATAATTCCCAAAATTAACATTACAAACAGTCCCATATTTACCACTATAAGCGAAATTGCAGAAAATACATATCGAATTTCATATCCTGCACCCCGGTTAATTCCATATGCAGTTCCTAAGAACCAAAATGTGTATGCCAGGAAGATCGTAACTACGAAAGCAAGACCTGGGTATTCTTTTTTGACAGGTTTAATTTGTTCCAGACACGCTGTCATCTGCTCCAGATCATTCATCTGAATCCAGTTTTCCACCAATTCGGAAGCCGGGTAATTTCCTGTATCATCTTTGATGCCTGTATACCGTATCTTTGCTTTTTCTGTTTCCTCTTCATTGTCTTCAAAAGAAGCTATAATGATTCTTAAGAAATAAATTAGTTTCATTTCTTTCGCTTTACATTTTTCGATATGCATTGCATCTAATGCCTGTGTTGCTTGTTCATACTGCTTCATCTTGACAAGAATAATTGCATTATTCAGAAGCGCCTGATTTGCCAGAATTGGATTTTTCCAGTATTTGTGATGGTACAGATACAGGTTAAAGTCATGTCGTTCTTCCAGAGACATTTTACATGCGTGCTTTCTGACATAAGACGCATAGCATATGGTAAAACCCCAGGAAAAAACCAAAATTGCCAGTAACCAGCACAAAAATCCATTTATTTCCAGCAAATCATAACGAAACTCCAGATATGCTGCTATAAAAAGAATTACGAAGCTCACTATCATAATCAGCCATCGGATATAGCTGTTCTTTTTCGCCTTTCTTCTCCCCACTTCATTCCAACTGTACTCATCTTCTTTAAAATCATGTACATGATAAATATTCATACATTTTCACTCCTCTTTACAATCATAAATTCTGCCTGCTCTACAACACGATTTTTCAATCACAGCTCTATCTGTAAAAAATATTATTCTTTCTGTACTTTCTGTATGCTTTCTAGTTTATAGAGAAAATATCCCAGACATTCACACATCTGAGACATCTGCCATTCATTTATTCTGTTAACCTTTTAATCCTGCTTGATTCTTCTCTTTGCAACTTTACCTGCAAGTTTTATCGCATGCATATATATACCATATATACTGCATACATGCATAACATAGCAATGCCTTCTTTTCGGTTAATGACTTTTGAAGTCCACGCAAATACAAGAACTGCACTACTCATTATGATCAGTATAAGAGTGTCCACAATATTGTCCATCAGAAATCCTACCGGACTGATTGCTGCTGCAATTCCAAGCACAAGTAAAATGTTAAAAATGTTAGAACCTATTACATTTCCAAGCGCCATATCAACTTCGTTCTTTCTCGCTGCAACAATGGAGGTCACAAGCTCTGGAAGACTTGTTCCAAGTGCAACGATTGTAAGTCCGATCAGTGTCTGGCTAAGTCCGAATGACAATGCAATATCCGATGCACTGTTAACAACAAAATCACCTCCGAATTTAATTGCGATCATCCCTCCAACAATAAAGAGTATGCTTTTCCACATTGGAATAATTCTGATTTCATCTTCTACATACTCTCCGGATTCTTTCATCAGCTCGTCCTCTTTGTGCACTGCTCTTGCTTTCTTTACGGAATTGATCATCCAGACAAGATAACCTGCGAAAAGAATTAAAAAGACCATTCCATCGATATGTCCCAACTTCATTCCCACATATCCCAGTGCAATCAACAAAACTGAACAGATAATCGATAATGGAAATTCTTTTACAAGCGTATCTTTTTTTATTGTAAGCGGGGCAAATAAAGCACATGCTCCACATACGACCATAAGATTAAAAATGTTCGATCCGACAACATTGCTGACCGCAAGTGTATTATTCCCGGCAAGTGATGCTGTTACACTGACCGCACATTCCGGAAGGCTCGTTCCCATTGCTACAATTGTCATACCGATAATCATGGAAGGGATGTAGAGTCGTTTTGCCACTGATGAACTTCCTTCTACGAAATAATCTGCTCCTTTCATCAAAAGTGCAAATCCTATAACAAGAATGATGATTGATTTTACAAGTTCCATTCATCTGTCTCCTTCATCTTAATTTATTTTGGCTACCATTATACCTCAATTGTATGAAAGAAACAACCGACTTATTTTTTTGTTATCAAAGAAACAACTGACTCATAAGTACTTTCTTCCGACTCGCAAATATTCACTACATTCTTTTTCTTAAGTGCTTCTGTCGTCTTTTTTCCAATAGAATAAGCTCGTTCTACCATTATCTCCTCTGTCAGCATCTGAAAAAAACGTTCCACATTGGACGCACTTGTAAATACAGCTTCTGAAATAACTGTATCTGCAGGCTTTAATATATAATCTTGCTCTGATACATTTACATTTTCATATGCATCTGTTTTTATGACATGGCAAAATTTCTGAAGTTCTCTCTCCAAGTCTTCGGAGGCCTCTTTTGCAGAAAATATACAGACTTTCGTCTGGTCACTGATCTGTTTTTTTAAAGCTTTGGCAAGTCCGGCTCCTGTCTGCTCATCTGGAACTAAATCTGCTTTTATCTGATAGTTCTTTAACTCCTGCTCTGTTGCTTTTCCTACAACTCCAAAACGAATTTTTGCAAGGCATCGGATATCTGTGTCATTGAATTTCATATTATAGAAAAAAGCCCTGACACCATTTCTGCTTGTAAAGAGAATCCAGTCGGAGCTGCTAATTTCTTTTTCAAAATCTGAAATTGGGATTGGTAGAATCTTTCCAACCATGATTGTATCAACATCTGCTCCGAGCTGTTGCAAATCTGTAATCAGCTTATTGAAATGTGTTCGTTCTCCCATAGCTTCAATATATGGTACGGTTATTTTTCTCCCAAATAATGGACGTTTTTCAAAAAAATCCAATTGGTCATTCAGTGAAACAACATTCCCCACAACAATGATTGCCGGAGATTCCAGTTTTGCACATTTTACTTTATATCCGATACTCTCCAATGTTCCGATACATTTTTTCTGCGTAGCCAGTGTTCCGTTGGATATCACTGCTGCCGGAGTATCCGGTCTTCTTCCAGCTCTTATCAGTTCTTCTGCAATATGTTCTACATGTGCAAGTCCCATCAGAAATACACAAGTCATGGATTCATCGGTAAGCAGCGTATAATCAATCTGCGCTTCTTCATCTTTTTTGCTGTGAGCTGTAATGACCTGAAACCCTTTTGCAATCCCTCTGTGCGTAATTGGAATTCCTGCGTCTGCCAATGCTGCTACGACAGAACTAACTCCTGGTACGACTTCTATATCAATCTTTTTTTTCCGAAGATATAATGCTTCTTCACCGCCTCTTCCAAAGACGTAGGGATCACCACCTTTTAGCCGTACGACCAAACTGTATTCTCTGGATTTTTTATATAATAATTCATTGATCGCATCTTGCTTCATGATATGCTTGTGATTTTCTTTTCCTACATAAATGCACTCACAGCCATGCTTTGCCATTCCAAGCAGTTCCGGCGATGCAAGTCTGTCATAGATGATACAGTCTGCCTCTTCTATATATTTTTTCCCTTTTATCGTGAGCAGACCGGTATCTCCTGCCCCTGCTCCAACTAATATAACTTTACCCATTTTATTCTTCATGACTTAATTGTATTTGAATTTTTTCTACTGCTTCTCTGGCAATCTGTCTGCAGATTTCATCTATCTGTGATGAATCTTCTATTTTATTTAAAACTGCAGATTCCACCTTTGTATATACCAGTTTTTTCCCATCCTCCGTTCCAAACATTGCTCTTAATATTAGTTTTTCATCCTGTATCTTGCAATATGCTCCTACCGGAAGATGACAGCTTCCTCCAATTTGTTTCAAAAATTGTCTTTCTGCTTTTACACATATATCTGTTTCCTGATCAGACAATCTATTTAGTTTTCTGATTAATTGTATATTATCTGCTTTTACTTCCAGAGCAAGTGTCCCCTGGGCCGGGGCCGGAATCATCTGATCCGGCTCAAGATAGCAGGTAATCTCTTGCTCTCTTCCTAGTCTGTTAATACCTGCTGCGGCAAGTACAATTCCATCCATCTCTTCTTCCTGCATTTTTCGAATCCTTGTATCTACATTTCCACGGATCCCAACTATGTTAAGATCAGGGCGGATTTTCAGAAGCTGATACTTTCTACGCTTGCTTCCCGTTCCGATCACAGCTCCTTTCGGAAGGTCGTCCACAGACACTGCCTCTCTCAAGATCAGAACATCTCTTGGATCTTCCCGCTTCCATGCCTTTGCAAATATTAATCCATCTGCCGTTGTATCTGGCATGTCTTTCATAGAGTGTACTGCAAGATGAATCTTCTCTTCCAAAAGTTCTTCCTCAATTTCTTTTACAAATATGCCCTTTGATCCAATCTGGTCAAGCCGGCTTTTCTGATCCATATCTCCGGTCGTTTTTATGATTACTACATCAAATTCATCTTCCGGAAATGCACTTTTTAATTTTTCAATAACCTGCTTTGTCTGGGCAAGCGCCAGCTTTGATCCTCTTGTTCCTACCCGGTATCTCATATCTACTCCTGTGGCAATTCTCCATTTTCAATGGCTGTATTTACTATTTCTTTAAATATTTCTTTTCGTTTTTCTTCTGTGTCATACTTTTCTATCACACGCTTTCTGATCTTCCCCATATATTCATTCAATTCTCCAAGAAATGGTGTCAGGATCTCCTTTTCCTGACTTTTTAAATATTGTGCCAGCACAGGGCTGTTTCCACCACTCGAAAATGCTGCAATAAGATTTTTTTCTTTTATATATGAAGAAAAGATAAAGCTGCAGTCCTCTTTCTGGTCCACAGCATTTACCATAATTCCTTTTGAATTACAGATTCCCACAATATGGTGATTCAATTCTTTATCATCTGTTGCAGCGATCACCATAAACATATTATCACAATCTGCATCTTCAAAACACTTTTTTTGTAATTCTAATTGATTACTTTTTTTTGCAATTTCATAGATTTTATCGCAGATATTCTCTCCAACTACAACCACTCTGGCTTCAAAATCCAGAAGTACTTTTACTTTCCGGTATGCCACCATCCCTCCGCCGACCACCAGGCACAGCTGATCCTTCAAGTTCACAAACATAGGAAAATACGCCATATTACACCACTTTCCGATCCATACTATACTCATGCATCATCCCAAGAAATACTGGACGGAGCTTTAAAGAAAATGCTGTCGCCAATACACATAATATAAAATCCGGTGCAATCGTAATCAGACAATATTCCACAACTACAACGCTCCAACTCACAGGAGTTGCTGCATAAAAATTATTTATACAATAAAAGTAAATTGCTCCAATCGTATAATAAGTCACCAGTCCCGCAACTGATGCCATTAAGAACATTCCCTTATGATTTTTTCCTACTTTTTCTGTAATAGTACCAATGACAAATGCTGCCAGTATAAAACCAAGTAAGAATCCAAACCCTGGTCTGAAAATGTATGCAGGTCCACCTCCTGCAGCAAATACCGGAACTCCGACAAGTCCAATGCTAAGATACACGATCACACTTACCGTTGCAAGTTTTGCACCAAGCAGAAAACCTGCCATCAACACAAAAAACCATTGAAATGTAAAGTGCATGGTGTACATTGGCAATGGTATATCAACTTTTATAAATGCACCGATTGCGATCAAAGCTGCAAACAGTGCACAGGTTGTCAATTCTTTCGTTTTTAATTTCATTTTTTATTCCTTTTTACTATACTTAGAAATAATATTCATCTGAATAAATTCGCAAATCCTCTTTTTCCACCTGACCATTTTCTATATGGAAAGAATTCAACACTGGATTTTCTGCCATAAATGATATGATCATATAGCTGGCATTGGAATCAAATGCAAGTTTGATATCCTCCTGCGACGGTCTGGACGGACTGGATGGATGTGAATGCCAGTTACCAAGTGGTTTTAATCCATTCGCCCTCATATCTTTGATTGCTGACAGTTGTTCTTTCGGATCCAGTGTAAAATGATCCTCTGCATGATCAACATTTGTCAGGTAATAAACTTTTTCAATTAAACGACCATTTTCATCTTCGCTTCCTGCGATCAGTCCGCAGGCTTCTTCTGGAAGATGCCCGGTTGCATACCGGGCAATCTCATCAAGAAGTGTATATTTCATTCTTATAATTGCCATACTTATACCTCTTCACTGATTACAAATTACTCTTCTTTTCTTGGTGCATCAAATCTGCCTGCTGTCTCCTCACATACTTCCTGTTCGTAATCAATCGGCTCAAGAATTGTCGGGTGATCTCCGCACACTGCACAGTTATGAGTATCTTTTGGAAGCTTAATTTTATGAAATTCCATCGTCAGAGCGTCAAAAGTAAGCAGCGCACCTGTCAATAAATCTCCAACTCCCAGCAAATATTTGATTGCTTCCATAGCTTGAAGGGAACCAATGACTCCACCCATAGCTCCAATGACACCTGCCTGCTTGCAGGTTGGAACTGCATCCTTCGGTGGTGGATTTTTAAATACACATCTGTAACATGGTCCTTCTCCCGGAACATATGTCATAAGCTGACCTTTAAAGCGGATAATTCCTGCATGTGAAAATGGTTTTTTCTCCAGTACACATGCATCGTTAATCAAGAATTTTGCCGGAAAATTATCTGTTCCGTCAATAATAAAATCATAATCCCGGATCAGTTCTCTGATATTCGTAGAATCCACGAACATGCGGTATGTATTGACTGTAACGTCCGGATTCATGGCATTCATTGTCTCTTTTGCCGATCTGACCTTTGCTTTTCCTACATCTGCTGTTGTATGGATAATCTGTCTCTGAAGATTGGACAGATCAACTTCGTCTGCATCTACAATTCCGATTGTTCCAACTCCTGCTGCTGCAAGGTACATAGCTGCCGGAGCTCCAAGACCACCGGCTCCAATAATCAGAACTTTCCCTTTCAGCAACTTCTTCTGACCTTTTGCGCCTACTTCTTTTAGAATAATATGGCGGGAATAACGTTCAATCTGTTCATCTGTCATTGCCATTAACATCCACCTCCCATGAAATAAAGAAATTCTACAACGTCTCCTTCTTTTAATACGGTTGTCTCTTTCTCATCTGAAGGAACAAACTCTTCATTAATAGATACCGTTATATACTCTGGCATCTCTACATTTTCCTGCGCGATTAACTCCGGTAATGTCAGATTATCCTTTACTTCTTTCTTTTCTCCTGAAACTACAATTATCATAATGCCTTCCTCCTGACCCATATTATTACAGTAAAGCTTCCACCCAGGTCTTAAGCTCTGCCAGAGTGTGTGCTCCTATTTTTCGATCTAATACTTCTGCATTTTTTACAAAGAGAAGGGTTGGATTCGCTGCTATCTGATATTCTTTTGCCAGCTCTTTATCAAAATTGGTATTCACCTTATATACATATAACTTTCCTTCATAATCATCTTCTACATCTCCCAATGCCGGTGCAAGCTTTTTACATGCTATGCAGGAATCAGAATAAAAATCTACGATGACCGGAAGATCACTCTTTAAAACTTTCTCTTCAAAATCATCCTTGTTGATCCGTACTGCCATATTATTCTTCTACCTTTCTGACATACAGTGTATAAGTTCCGTCCGCATTATCCTCAAGCTTTAAGATTTTATGTCCTTCTTCTTTCATACTTCTTGGAACATTCTGAACAGGCTCTCCGTCATTCATTCGAATTGCAAGGACTTCACCATCATCCAGCTCTTCAATTGCTACTTTAGCTTTTACAAATGTGAGTGGGCAAACCTTATCTGTAATATCTACCTGGTCGTCAAATTGTATTTCTGCCATGCTCTTTCTCTCCTTTTCGATTCTTATCGCCATTTTGTTTGTTAGTACACCTATCTACCTTCGTAAGCAGCCTGAACCTCTTTTTTGAATTCTTCCTTTCCGACTCTCTCAAGTGTCAGTCGGAAACGCTCACCTGCATTTGCATGCTTTTCAAAAAATGAAATAGCCGCATCTGTGACTCTGAAAAGAGTTTCTTTATCACGGATGATCGGAACAATCTGTTCACCTTTATAAATCTTATTTCCAAATAATCCACCAAAGGAAACGATATACCCCGGCTCTCCGCCCCACGCATCTGTTGGACAGCTCTTTACACATCGTGCACAGTTATTACATTTTTCTCTATCGATGACAATTTTTCCATCTTCCATGCGAAGTGCTCCTTCGCGACAGGCTTTTACACACACACCACATTGGATACAGTTATCATGATTGCACTCAACTGTCATGCCTCCTTTGATTCCAACATCGTTCTCCTCTGCTTTCAGGCAGTTGTTCTGGCAGCCTGTAACACCAAATTTGAATTTATGAGGAAGTTCTCTTCCAAAATATCTTGCATCTAATTCCTTTGCCAGTGTATAAGTATCAATGCAGCCACTTGGACAGATAGCTGCGCCCTGACAGGCTGTGATCGTACGGACTCTCGGTCCACAGACACCTGTTCCAACTCCACCTTTTGCAAGCTCTTCTTTTACTTCATTGATATCTTCTACTTTTATAAATGGAATCTCAATTCCCTGTCTGGAAGTCATATGCACATATCCATGTCCATACTTTTCAGCCACCTCTGCAACTGTCTTTATATTTTCAGCAGTCAGATTTCCTCCCACAACTGCAAGTCTTAAGGAAAAACATCCTTTCTGCTTTTGTCTCATAAATCCACCTTTTTTTAATGCAGCATAATCAACCTTTTCTGCCATTTTCATTCTCCTCCTGTACCTTGTTCCTGATTAGTCTCTGATTTTTGAGCGTCTTTGTATCTCCTATGTTGGAAATGATATACGGGATTGTAAGACTGTCAATAAATTTAAATGCCTTTTCTTTACTTCCTACGCGAAGTGTAAGAATTGCGCCATATCCATGTTCAAACTGTTCTTTTGTAACATGATGCCAGGAACTACTTTCCAGTCCCGGATAATTTACTATTATATCAGAATAATTCTCTGCAATCCAGTGTGCAAGTTCCAGTGCATTTTGGCACTCACGTTCCATTCTAAGTCCAAGTGTTTCAATACCGATCAGATTCAGATATGCATTGACCGGAGAAAGGCATGCCCCTGTATTTCTAAAAATCCCATTCCGAAGTTTTGCTACAAAAGCCATCGGTCCATTTTTGTTGTAATTCCAAAATTGTCCTGTCCTCTTTTTTAATTTTTTTGTGCAATATTTTGAATATCCCTTCCTGTAATACCATCACAGACCATTCCCAGATTCGTAATTCTAACAATATTGAAAATTATACAAACGCCCCACGGAAATTACCGTGGGGCGTATTAGTGCTTATTTATGTGTTTATTTTGCTGTCTGTGCGTCAATAAATGAAAAATTCATTCTTTTTAATACCTGGATCAGCACTTTTCCGATTGCAAGCACCAGTACCGCTGCTGCAATTGCTTCCGGAATACCAGATGCTGTAACAGTTCCCATAACAAGTCCCCATACAGCGCTTATTGCTACATCCTTTGCCTGTGCATACTGCTGTGCAAATAACAGATAAATACTTCCCATAACTGTGATCGTATTCACCATAGATCCGACGAATCCAACGATTGGAAGTGCAATGATCTGATTCACTTTCAGTTTGTTAAAGAGAATCCATAACCATCCGGCTGCGATTCCAATCAACATACGGCATCCTACAGAAATCCAGATTGCCTTGATTGCTCCCGGAATTCCAGTAGTGCTCATGAACGGAGAAAATGCAAAAGACAAAAGGGTTGGTGCCATTGTGTTGCTCACCAGTGAACATACACCAAACACAAATCCAAGAATTGCCCCTGCTGACGGTCCCAACAGAATTGCTCCGATGATTACCGGGATGTGTACGGTTGTCGCCTTAATAATTGGAAGCTGGATCATTCCAAGCGGTGTGTTCGCCAGAAGAATGACAATTGCTGCCATAAGTGCAACACTGACCATCCACTGAGTGTCGTGTTTTTTTGTTTTCATTATTCAATTACCTCCTTGTTATCATTCCTGCCATGCAGGATACAATACAATTACCGAGTAATTATAACATCTGTTCTACTATAGATACAAGTATTAAATTAAGTACATTTCTTTTCAAGAAGAATCTATACATCATAGTCGGCAATACAGGAAGACAATGTCTTGATGACCGTATCAATATCATCCGGTGTCTCCTCTTCTCCAATCCACTCAACTGTACAGGCAAACACATCGCCGTCTGATAATTCTACCCAAACACGATAACCACTCAACTCTTCCATATTATAGGAAAAATAATTCCACATTTTCCCATTGTATTCACTGCTCTGTGTATCCATTTCCGGAATCGTGTCATCAGAATTTGCGGTATACAGATATTGTACTTCTTCCTTCATATCACTTTCTACAGTGGAAACATCTGTATTCCTAAGAGTCATCACATATTGCAGACTGCTGCCATCTACATTTCCAATACGTTCAAATGCTCTTGCCGTGTCCGAAGAAAAGTCTGTCTCAGAACACCCTTTTGGTGCAGATACTTTTATAGTCCATACATCGTCCTCCGAAGATAACTCGTACATCTTATTGTCTGCCTCTTTCGTCTGAGTATCACTTTTATCATTATCTTTAGAATTGTCTGCATTCTGGCTTTGTTCCGTCTTCGCATCTGCCTGATTATCATCCTTTTCTTTATTGCCACACGCTGCGCTAGAAACACTTAACGTTAATATCATCAAAAATACCGCTGCTTTTTTCATATTCTTTTCTCCTCTCTCTAATTCAAGAATGCCTGATATTCCAGAACTGTTTCACTAATTTTAACATTTTCGCAAAAAAAAGTCATCCCTTTATGTCTCCTCATCTTGCAAGAGACTGCCAAACACGCTATAGTTGAAATATAAAGATGCCAGGGTCAAAAGGTCTAAATCCACATGAGCTTGCTCATAAGTGGATGAAAGACCTTGGGATCCGCCCCAATATGAGCCTAAAAGTGGGATGACAATCCCACGATATGCGAATAATTGGGAGGATTGTGGGAGTGCAAAGCACGGAACAATCCGTAGGCATCATAGTTGGGGCTTTTGCCCCCAACATCAATATAAATCATACAAAGAGAAAGAGGTTTATTTCTATGATGTTAAAAGATAAAACCATTCTATTAGGTGTTACCGGTGGGATTGCTGCATATAAAAGTGCCATGCTTGCCAGCCGTCTTGTAAAGACCGGTGCCTGTGTTCATGTTATTATGACCCAGAATGCCACTAATTTTATTAATCCAATCACATTTGAAACGTTGACGCGCAATAAATGTATTGTAGATACTTTCGACCGCAATTTTGAATTCAAAGTAGAACACGTTGCTCTTGCTCAGAAAGCAGACGTCATCATGGTTGCTCCGGCAACTGCAAATGTAATTGCAAAACTTGCACACGGACTGGCTGATGATATGCTCACTACAACTATTCTCGCAAGCAAAGCTCCTAAGATTATTGCTCCTGCCATGAATACAGGAATGTATGAGAATCCTGTCACTCAGGACAATCTAAAGCTTCTTGAAAAATATGGCATGGAGGTCATCACTCCGGCAAATGGCTGGCTTGCCTGTGGTGATGTCGGTGCCGGAAAGATGCCGGAACCAGAAGATTTATTCGAATATATTTTAAAATGTATAGCATGTAAAAAAGACTTGCGTGGGAAAAAGGTTCTGGTCACCGCCGGTCCTACTCAGGAGGCAATCGATCCGGTGCGTTATATCACCAATCATTCCTCCGGGAAAATGGGCTACAGCCTCGCGAAAGCGTGTATGCTTCGCGGTGCAGATGTAACTTTAGTCACAGGTAAAACTGCTCTTACTCCACCGCCATTTATAACGACCGTCCCTGTCATCTCTGCTAAAGATATGTACGAAGAGGTTACTGCAAGAAGTGCCGGTATGGACATGATCTTCAAAGCTGCCGCTGTTGCTGATTACCGGCCAGTCCACATAGCTGATGAGAAAATCAAAAAATCGGATTCTTCCACTTCCATTGAGCTGGAACGTACAGATGATATTTTAAAATATCTTGGAGAACATAAAACTCCCGGTCAATTCCTCTGCGGCTTCTCTATGGAAACGGAAAATATGCTGGAGAATTCCAGAAAGAAGCTGAAAAAAAAGAACCTTGACATGGTTGTTGCAAATAATCTGAAAGTTGCCGGAGCTGGATTTGAGACGGACACCAATATTGTCACAATGATTACAGATACAGAAGTCCTGGAACTTCCAATTATGAATAAAGAAGAGGTTGCATTCCACATTATCGACCAGATTTTATCTATGCAGAACACTGACAGATAACAACCCATGAAGACAATTTAAGCAGTCTTATTTTGAATAAATAGCATTCTTGAAAGTGAACAGGCAGTCCAAAAGGACTGCCTGTTCTGATGATGATATATAATTACTTATGGGGTTATATGTTTGGTTTCACATTATGAAATCTATTTTCATATCGTGAACCTTTCTTTACTTTGAATTATACACGAACTCATAAAAAAGTCAAGTTTTTTTTGCTCTTTCTTCTATATCATGCTACAATAGATGACAGACAGTGAGGAACTCTGTTATCCCACTGTAAATAGTTTTATCTAAGGAGTATAACATTGAGTGAGAAAAATCCAATCCAGGTCTCTGACCGAATTTTCCGGACTATTGAACTGCTTGCCAAATCCGGACCTTCCGGTCTTCTTGATATCAGTAATGAACTGGAATTAAATAAAAGTACTGTCCATCGCATTTTAAATTCCTTAATTTGCATGGACTATGTAAAACAAGATCCGGATACTTCCAAGTACAGTCTTACCTTTAAGATCTGCAGTCTTTCTAATCAGGTTCTTTCACATAACAGTCTCATTGATATTGCAAGACCTTACATTCAGGATCTTGCTGAACAGACCGGCGAAACTGTTCATCTCGTACAGATGGAAGGAATCAACGCTGTATATATCGATAAAGTAGAAGCACCACATAATTCTGTTCGTATGGTATCTATGGTCGGAAAAACAATCCCTCTTTACTGTTCCGGTGTCGGTAAGGCAATTCTTGCTGATATGGATGATGACCAGATCCGTCAGATTTGGGAACAGAGCGAATTACACACTTATACAGCCAATACCGTTACTAACTACAATACCTTTTTAGAGGTCATCGGTGCAATTCGTAACAACGGATATTCCATGGATAATGAGGAGATGGAAATCGGAGTCCGGTGCATTGCTGTATCCCTTGGCTGTGTACACCACAAATTGCCATATGCTATCAGCATCTCTGCTCCAAAGGACCGCATGAAAGATAAGCAAATTACCCAATATAAAAAGCTTCTATTAAATACTAAGAAGCAGTTACTGGCTGAATTGGGACAGTAACCTTTTAATTGAACAGAGCGAATTATCAATAGATTTTTATCATGAATCATTGTAGAGAATAAGAAATGCCAGATAACGATATATTTCCTAGAATCGTTATCTGGCAATTATTTTATTTCTTTTTAATTTAAAAACTTTCTTAATTAATTTTTAAGTTTCATGCTTTAAAAATCTGTCGTACATCTCTTTTTGATTTCACATACAACTTCATTCTGCGGTGGCACATCAGTATCTCCCTGCAGAACCCGTAACATATAATCTACAGTGTCATTACACATCTTCTCCAGATGATTGTCCACAGAAGTTAATTCCGGTTCACAGCCTACCGAAAGCTGCGAATTATTATATCCTGCAATTTCAATATCATCTGGTACTTTAAGTCCTTTCACATTCGCATACTTAAGTGCTCCAATCGCGAGTCCGTCATCCGTTGCAACAACACTGTCAAACTCCAGATTCTTATGTGAAAGAAGCATATCCCTGACATGATGAATCCTGTTCTTTGTATAGAACTTTAATTCTCCGCGAATCGGATATCCGGCATCGCGAAGAGCGGCCTCATACCCCGCCATCTTCTTCGATGCGCTGTATGAATAGGAATCACACAAGAATAAGATTTTCTTCTTTCCCCGACGGATAAATCCACTCGTCACATCATATGTTGCCTTAAAATCATCACAAAAAGAACAGTAGATATTCTTTCCTTCTACGAATCCATTGATCAGAAATACCGGTGTCTGCTTTGCAGCTTCTTTTATGTATTCCACATCTTCCGGGTGTCTTTCCCGACCTGCGTAAGTAGAACTTACCAGAATAAGCGCATCAATCCGCTTCGACAGTAACATTTTCGTATGTGCCTCTTTCGCTTCCAGGTCATAACCACTGCATCCCAAAATACAGTCATATTCATACTGATGCAGACGTTCTTCAAGGAATGCCACTGCCTGTGCAATAAATGCATCCGATATATCCGGGCACAAAATCCCGATGGTCTTCATAGAATCCAGTCCAAGTCCCCTTGCAAACACATTTGGCGTATAGCCACACTGTTCCATCACATCAAGAACCTTTCTTCTGGTCTTCTCACTGACCTTTGTACT
The DNA here is from genome assembly GCF_020560945.1 of Dorea sp. 210702-DFI.3.125. Lineage (NCBI taxonomy): Bacteria > Bacillati > Bacillota > Clostridia > Lachnospirales > Lachnospiraceae > Dorea > Dorea sp. 210702-DFI.3.125. The sequence continues at coordinate 25,501 of NZ_JAJCNF010000013.1, read as the reverse complement.
TCCATTTACCACTCTTGAAACAGTCGCAATGGACACTCCCGATAATTTTGCGACATCATAAATGTTCACTGCCATATGCAAAAACTCCTACTACGCTTCTAATTCCTATACGTCAAATTTAAAGTACTCCACTGCATTGTTGTAAGAAATTCCCTTTACAATTTTCTCCAGTGTCTTGTAATCATCCGGATACTCTCCGTTATCTACCCATCCTCCAATCAGCTCGCAAAGGATACGTCTGAAATACTCATGACGTGTGTAAGATAAGAAACTTCTGGAATCTGTAAGCATTCCTACAAAGTTACTTAAAATACCAAGGTTTGCAAGTGATGTCATCTGAGCTGTCATTCCGACTTTGTGATCATTGAACCACCATGCACTACCCTGCTGGATTCTTCCAACGGTCTTCTCATTCTGGAAGCATCCGATGATTGTTCCGATAGACTCATTGTCGTTCGGATTCAGAGAGTACAGAATTGTCTTAGGAAGTGCATCTGTATCAGACAATGCATTTAACATATCTGCCATTTCTGAAGATGGTGCATAGTTATTGATGCAGTCATATCCTGTATCTGGTCCAAGCTGTTTATAACGTACTACATTATTGTCACGTTTGCATCCATAATGAAGCTGCATTACCCAGTCACGTTTATTATACTCTTTTCCAACTGCAAGAATAAAGGCTGTCTTTGCTTTCAGTTCCTCTTCTTTTGTGATTTCTCCACCTGCAAGACGTTTGCTGTAGATTGCCTCGATTTCTTCCTCGGAAGCCGGTGCGTACATTACATACTCAAGAGCATGATCTGATACAGAGCAGCCTCTCTCCTGGAAATAGTCCATACGTTTTACAAGCGCCTCGATCAGAGTCTTGAAGCTCTTTACTTCAATTCCACTAACTTCACTTAACTTTTTAAGATAATCAAGATACTCTGGTTTCTCCAGATTCATAGCCTTATCTGGTCTCCATGCCGGAAGTACCTTTACATCAAATGTATCGTCTTTTGCAAGTTTCTCATGATATTCAAGAGTGTCAATCGGATCATCTGTTGTACAGATTAATTTTACATTTGACTTTTTAATGATATTTCTTACGGTCATATCATCCTGTGCAAGCTTCTCATTGCAAAGATTCCATACTTCCTCTGCTGTCTCACCGTTTAAGTATCCTTCATATCCGAAGTATCTCTTTAACTCCAGATGACTCCAGTGATACAGTGGATTACCGATCAGTTTTTCAAGAGTCTCAGCCCATTTCTGGAATTTTTCACGATCTGTAGCATCACCTGTGATATATTTCTCATCTACACCATTGGAACGCATCTGACGCCACTTGTAGTGATCTCCTCCGAGCCATACCTGTGTGATATTTTCAAACTTTCTATCTTCACAGATCTCCTGTGGGTTAATATGGCAATGATAATCTACAATCGGCATGTTCTCTGCATAATCATGATAAAGTTTTTTTGCCGCATCACTTGTTAATAGAAAATCCTCGTCCATAAATTTCTTCATTTTTCTTTCCTCCTGTGTTCTATGCTTGCATCGTCTATATTGTAAACGCTTACATTTATTACATTTTACCCCAACTGCACATATGAAATCAATGGTTTTTAAGCAATCTTTTCGACAAATTTGTTATCTTGTTTTTGTGCATTTTTCCAAAAATGCTTTTTGGGCAAAATTGATTTGTCATTTTTATTGACCTAAACATCAAAATGATGTATGTTTAGTGTAAGCGCTTACACGTTTATTTTATAACAAATTCAGATGTCGAAGACATTTCTTTCATCGTGAGTTCATGATGATTAGAATTTTTAATGTCTCCTTCATCATTTACTAGTACTAACATCATTTTTTAAGAGAAAGGATTTTATCATGAAAGAATTTATCAAAATTCACCAGAATGATAACGTTGCAGTTGCACTTACTCCTTTATCTGCAAATCGTACATTAGATGTGGACGGTACAGAGGTTACTCTCCGTGAGGACATTCCCCAGGGACACAAGTTTGCTCTGACTGATATTCCTGCTGATGCTCAGGTTATCAAGTATGGCTGTCCAATCGGTATTGCAAAGGAGAACATCAGCTGCGGAAGCTGGATTCACACACATAATATTCGGACTGGACTTGGAGATCTGCTTACTTACACCTATGATCGTTCTGTTACAGAACTTACCCCGACAGCTCCTCGCACTTTCAGAGGATACCGCAGATCGAACGGAAAAGTCGGCATCCGTAATGAAATCTGGATTATTCCGACTGTAGGCTGTGTAAATAACGTTGCTACTGCGATCGAACGCAAGGCTCAGAAGTATGTACAGGGATCTGTAGAAGGAATTTTTGCATTCCCACATCCTTATGGATGCTCCCAGATGGGAGATGATCAGGAGAATACCCGTAAGATTCTGTCTGATCTGATCAATCATCCGAATGCCGGCGGTGTCCTTGTTCTTGGACTCGGCTGCGAGAACAGTAATATTGATGTACTGAAGAATTACATCGGCGACTATGATCCGAAACGTGTCCGTTTCCTTGTTGCTCAGGAAAGTGAAGATGAGATTGCTGATGCACTTAACATTCTCGAAGATCTGTCCGCTTATGTTGGAAGCTTTGAACGTGAAGACATTGACTGCAGCGAACTGGTCATTGGTATGAAATGCGGTGGCTCTGACGGACTTTCCGGTATCACAGCCAACCCGGTCGTAGGAGCATTTTCCGATCTTCTTATCTCCAAAGGCGGAAGTACTGTTCTTACAGAAGTACCTGAGATGTTCGGTGCTGAGACTCAGCTAATGAACCGTTGTGAAGACGAAGTATTATTTGAAAAGACAGTTGATCTGATTAATAACTTTAAACAATATTTCCAGAGTCACAATCAGACAATTTATGAAAACCCGTCTCCTGGAAATAAAAAAGGTGGTATCTCCACTCTTGAGGACAAGTCTCTTGGCTGTACTCAGAAATCCGGAAGCGCTCCGGTCATGGACGTACTGTCTTATGCAGAACAGGTTAAGACAAAAGGTCTGAATCTCTTAAGTGCTCCTGGAAATGACTTGGTTGCTTCTACTGCACTGGCTGCTTCCGGTGCACACATTGTACTGTTTACTACAGGTCGTGGAACACCGTTCGCATGTCCTGTACCAACTATGAAGATTTCTACCAATTCTTCATTAAATAACAGAAAACAGAATTGGATCGACTTTAACTGTGGAACCCTGGTAGAAGGGGATACTCTTCCTGAACTGGCAGAAAAACTGTTCGATGAAGTTATCGCAGTTGCTTCCGGTAAAGAAGTAAAATCCGAAATCGCCGGATTCCACGATATGGCAATCTTTAAACAGGGTGTAACATTGTAAAAATCATATCTCATTAATTTAAGAAAGGAAGAAACTCAATCATGGAAACATTAAATTACGAAGTTCTTAAGAAATCAGGTTATAACGGATATATCAAAGAATCCGCACCAGAGAAAGTTATGCAGTTCGGAGAAGGAAACTTCCTTCGTGCATTTGTAGATTATTTCTTTGACTGTGCAAATGAAAAAGCTGACTGGAACGGAAAAGTTGTATTAGTTCAGCCAATCGCACAGGGACTTACAAAACTCATCAACGACCAGGAAGGACTTTACACACTGTACCTTCGCGGAAGTGAAAAAGGGGAGAAAGTTGACTTAAAACGTGTCATCTCTTCTGTAAGCAGATGTATCAATCCATATGATGATTTCGACGCAGTTCTTGAGCTTGCCAAGAGTGACGACCTTGAGTATATCGTATCCAACACAACAGAAGCCGGTATCGTACACGAGTCAGAAAGCAAATTTGACCAGTGTCCTCCAATCAGCTTCCCTGCCAAACTGACACGTGTACTTTATGAGCGTTACAAAGCAGGTAAAGATGGAGTTGTAGTTTTAAGCTGTGAGCTGATCGACAACAATGGTAAAGAACTCCAGAAATGTGTCAACGAGTACATTGATGACTGGGGACTTGAAGAAGAATTCAAAACATGGATCAATGAGAAGAACACATTCTGTTCTACACTGGTAGACCGTATCGTTCCAGGACGTGTACGTGATGCAGAAGAAGTTAAGAAAATGGAAGAAGCAAATGGATATCACGATGAATTGATTGATGTCGGCGAGATCTTTGGTGTATGGATCATCGAAGGACCTGCAGGTCTTGAAGATAAGCTTCCATTCAAGAAAGCCGGTTTAAATGTACATGTTGTAGAGGATGTTACTCCATACAAGAAGAGAAAAGTTCGTATCCTGAACGGTGCTCATACAGGTTTCGTTCTTGGTGCTTACCTGTCTGGGCAGGATATCGTTCGTGACTGCATGCACAACGAAACGATCAAAGGCTTCATGAACAAAATGCTTTACGATGAGATTATCCCTACGCTTCCACTGGACAAACAGGATCTGCTTGACTTTGCAGCAGCTGTATCAGACAGATTTAACAACCCATTTGTAAATCATGAGCTTATGAGCATTTCTCTGAACTCAACATCTAAGTGGAAAGCTCGTAACATGCCTTCATTCCTTGAGTATATCAACGAAAAAGGTGAGATTCCTACTTGCCTGGCAATGAGCCTTGCAGCTTACATTGCATTCTACTCAAATGATATTCAGAGACGTGAAGATGCAGCTTTGGTATGCAAGAGACCAAAAGGAAATGAGTACAAAGTACAGGACGATGCATGGGCACTTGACTTCTACTATGCACACAAAGATGACAGTGCAGAAGAACTCGTAAAAGCTGTACTTTCCAACAAAGATATGTGGGATCAGGATCTGACAGAAATCAAAGGACTGGAAGAACTGATCGTTGCTGATCTTAAGAAGATCCGTGAAGAAGGTGCAGAAGCAGCTTACGCTTCCTGCCTGTAAAATAAATATAGCTGTAACTAATAATTTTAGGCGATAACTTTATATAGTTATTCCCCCTGAAGAAATGGACTGTCGGGAAATAGATAGTTCCAAAGCAGGGAGGGTATGACTCACAACGAGTCATACCCTCCCTGAAATGTATCTAAAAAAAGAAAAAAGATGGCTAACGACAACCATCTTTCTCTCCGTTACATGTTATAATGTAACTATGCTAACAAGTAATCATTATAAGGATTTTTTTGAGTTTGGGCAACAGAAAATTAACTTTAGTTTCTTCGAATTGAGTTTACCCGACGACGATCCCGTCTATACCCTAAAAAAAGTGAGGATTTAGATTTTTCTGGCCTGTTGGCCTGTTGGCCAATTGTTCAGATAAGGGATTTTTGCGGTCAAAAATAAATTTCATCTTTCATAGAAAAAAGGATGGGGCTGTCGGTTAATACCGATTTTTAGCCCCTGACATGCAGGGAAGAGACAATCCCAGAAAATTCGGACTTTTTTAAGACCTGAATTCTCCAACGGCTTGTCTCTTCCCTTTTGTAATCCTTATTTCAGGGGGCAAAATCCCCTTGGCCGGATTTTTTGAAGCATTCCATCAGCTAAGCTGTTTTCTGCCCTTTTTTCCCTTCGTATTTCTCAATTTCATGATGTAAAAAACGATGGTATTTCATGAGATTTCTGCCTATCGCATACAGCATGAATTCTTTATACACTTTTTCCGCTGAACGGTAATTAAATCGCCGGAATTTTTCGTTCTCTTTGATATCTCCAAAATGCCCTTCTGTCTGGATCGACCGTGTCTGACGTTTCAGGATTCCTTCTTCACTCTGGATATTCGCATTAGATTCTTCCTTTAGTTCTTCCCACCGTTCATTGATCTTCATGACTTTATTCCGGTCTGGGTTCTTTTCCTCATTGTATTTATAAAGACATTTGGATTTATGCTCGCAGCCGCTACAGTCCGCACACCCGTACACCTCCACTGTCTGGGTGTAGCCATCCTGCTCTTTGCTTTCCGTCCGGATATAGCGAAGTTCCCTTCCATCACGGCAGATGTAATAATGCTCATTCTCAAAAACCTCGTATGTCATGTTGTAATACTTCCCAATGTCCTCTTTGTAGGCCCGTGTCTTCCGCTTTTCATGATCCTGAAGCTTGATGAAGCTTTTGATTTCATTCTCTTTCAGATACAGCAGGTTCTTCTCACTGCAGTAGCCGCTGTCGGCAGTCACTGCCTCCAGTGTATCGCCAAACGCATTCCGGTGCTTTTCTAAAACCGGAATCAGCGTATTATAGTCTGTCCGGTCATTGCTCACATATCCGTGGATAATGAAGTAGTTCTCTACTGCGATCTGGACATTGTACGCCGGTTTTAACTGACCGTTCAGCATATGGTCCTCTTTCATCCGCATGAACGTTGCTTCCAGGTCTGTTTTGGAATAGCTGTTGCGGTCTTTCCCCATGATCTCAAAACATTCCTTATATTCCATCAGGCGGCTTCCGCATTCTTCCAGTTCCTCGTAAAGCTTCTGGATTTCCGGCTTATGCTTTCCTTTCCCATAAACGAACCCAATCCCTTCTCCTTCGGCTATCCGTATCAGGTTCTTCTGCAGCTTCAGGATCTCAAGCGGGGAGCAATGATCAATCTCAATGACGGTGTTATTGGAGATCTTCTTATGTTTTGTAAGTTTCCGGTTCCTGTTTTCTTCGATGACCTTCCTGACTTTATCCATTCCTTCAATCACAAACATCCGGGCATCCCCCAGGTCGTATTTAGGCCCATACCCGTTCTCGTGCAGAAACGTATTATACTTTTCATAAAGGGCATCTATAGTGTCCAGCAGGCCGGCAAGATGATAGTTGAGGCTGCCCCGCCAGACGAACGTATATCTGTTTGCGTTTGCTTCGATCTTTGTCCCATCGATGTAGAGTTCTTTCGGTGTGATAAGCCCTTCCTTCTCCAGGCGACGCATGAACTGGTAATTCAGTTCATCCAGGACTTCTCCCGTCAGCTTTTTCCCTTTAAAATCGTAAAAAGTATCCCTTTGGGGTTTCTGCCCTTTGGTCAGCCAGATAAAAGCAAGATCTCTCTGGCATAAATCTACAATACGGTCAACAGCCCTGACTCCTCGCATGTTAGCGTAGGTAACAACAGCATACAGCATGATTGGGTTATACCCGGTTCTTCCCTTATTCGAATAACAGGCCAGCAGGCCCGAAAAATCTAATTCCTCCATCACTTTTTTCAGGGTATAGACAGGATCGTCGTCGGGTAAACTCAATTCGAAGAAACTGAAGTTAATTTTCTGTTGCCCAATTTCAAAAAAGTCGTTATAATAATCTTGTTTTTGCATAGTTCCATTATAACATGGAACGGAGAGAAAGATGGTTGTCGTTAGCCATCTTTTTCTCTTTTTGAGAAATAAATTCAGGGGCAGACAAGACTCATACGAGTCATGTCTGCCCCTGTTTAGAACTGTCTATTTACCGACAGCCCCATCCTTTTAATTACTACTGCGGATGCCGAAATGTGGTATTAACCGACATCCCCTTTCACTTTATGATTATACAGTTTTCCCAACAGTTCTTCCTCATTGGGAAACCTTGCGGATATTAATTATCCAAGATACTTAGAGAATCATTTACACACACTTTTCTAAACCAGCTCAGCCTTAATCTTTTCAATCATCTCAGCATATTCTTCATCACTTAAGAATTTCTTTCCCGGATTCATTTCGAATGTGCCACCCCACTCATACTCATCTGTGTATTTTGGTACAAGATGGAAATGCAGATGATGTCCTGTATCTCCATATGCACCATAGTTCACTTTTGCAGGTTTGAAGATTTTGTGGATTGCCTCAGATACCTTTGCAATCTCCTCTAAGTATGCTGCTCTCTCCTGCGGTGTCAGCTCAAGAATCTCACTGACATGTTTCTTATGAGCAACTACAACTCTTCCTGGATGGCTCTGCTCTTTAAAAAGATATACTTTAGAATTCTCAAGTTCGCAAATCTTAATTCCAAACTTTGCCAATAATTCTCCCTCTACACAATATGCACAATTCTGATCTACCATTTTAATTTCTCCTTTCATGTCGTATTAGAAATATTTTTGTTTCTAATACAATCAAATCATTGCTCTTTTTATTTAATATTTTTAAGCTCTCCTATATACATAAAAGCTTTCACCTTATGTATTCTAAATGCCTGATCTCATTACTTACATGCAAAGCATCACCACAAGCGGTATTGTTACCAGACTTGCCAGTGTAATAATAAATACACCCTGTGCCGCATAATCAGCTTCTGTTGAACCGAAGCTTTCTGCCATAATCGGAATACTCGCCATACTCGGAAGTGCAATAATCAGCGTCCAAATATTTCTCGCAAGATCATTCACGCCAAGCCACGTCATCACACGAAATATGACAACCGGCATAACTATCAGCTTAATGATTATGACAAATACAACTGGCCATGCTTTCTTTAATGATCCTGATTCCATCAGTGCAATCGTTCCTCCGATATACAAAAGTGCCAGTGGCTTTGCACAGCTTCCTATTGTATCAAAGCTTCGAAGAATCAGTAAATCTGATGGCACTTTCAAAATCATCAACGCCAGCCCGATCAATACTCCTACTATAACAGGATTAGACAGCTTCTTTATGATCAGCTTCAAGGATAATTCCTGTCCTCCTTCTGATTTAGAAGTGAGCAATACTCCTTCTGTCCAGAGGAACAGATTATCTATTACAACGCAGAAAGAAAATGCTACTACTGCAACCGGATCAAATATCTCTTTTACAAGAGGCAGCCCAAAGAACGCCATATTTCCGAAAAGACATTGGGCAGTAAAGATTTTTCTTTTATCTCCCCGGAAATGTAATAACGTTCCTGTAAGGAATCCAGCTCCTGTAAGCAGCGGATATGTAATCAGTGCATAGGGAATTACAGATTTTGCAATATCCCATGCATTTTCCTCCTGCACTGCTGACGGAAATACTGCAATCAGCATCAATGGACAGATAACGCCCATAAGCAGACTGCTTAACCCATGAATGACTTCGGCTTTCAAAAGCCCTAATTTTGCTCCTATAAATCCACATCCGAGAATGACAAAAAACATAATCATTTGACTAATCAACGTATTCATATCTATAGACATTATTTTGTTTTCCCCATTCTCTCATTTCAATTTTATATCCATGATATGAAACTCTAATTCAATTCATGGTCTACATTATATATTTTTTTAATTTGTATGTTTCATCAAAAATCCCACTACAACACTGTCATATGGCTCAGGATATTCCCACTGATGTACATGTCCGCCTTCCGGTGCAAGATAGAATTCTGCCTGTGAAATTCCATGTACTAATTCCATGGTCTTCTCTATATTCATGAACAAATCCTTCGCCCCTGCAGCAATCAGTACCGGCATTTTAAGCTCATGCAGCCTGCCTGCTGTATTGTGGCTGAGGCATGCCCCACACTGTGCCTTATAGGCATACACCGGCATTGGATAAGGGTACGCTGCATCTTCTTCAATAGATTTCTCAATCTTCTCTGGGTGATGTATCTGCGTGTATTGGCCATAGGTCATCCAAAGATTCAACTGCTTTAATACTGCCGGATCTGTATCTTCTTTCAGCTCACAGATTAGATTTAAAGCCTTTTTAAATGCCGGACTTACACTTGCAAATGTACTTGTCAAAATCAGACTCAGAACTCTGTCCGGAACTTTCAGTGCCACCTGCTGTGCAATGGCGCCTCCCATAGAGACACCCATAACATGGGCTTTTTTGATATCTAATGTATCCATGATACCGATGATATCGTCTGCCATCTGCTCTGTTGTATAACTCTCTGCTTCCGGTTTGTCGCTTAATCCTGCTCCTCTGTTATCCGGAACAATACACCAAAACCATTTACTTAATAGCTCATAGTTATGCTTCCATTTATCTCCCGGTGCTCCAAGTCCCATAATCATAATAATAGGGACACCGCTTCCAAATGTCTGTACATGAAATTTCAATCCATTTACATGGACATCCATACATTCTTTTTTCTGATTCATTTTATGAACCTGCACTTTCTGCTTTTTCTACTCTTAACCGACCTTTGAATATTCCTTTTGGCTAGTCGCGCTCCTTACGTGGTGTCTTGCCATCATAAATGTACATCTTACGGCTGTCGCACTCTGGAAGATCCTTTCTCATGCGGTCAAATACCGGTTCATAGTCCAGATCCTGAATCGGCAGGTCTACACGCACATTGTTCAGTGCTGACAGGCACATTCCTTCCAGAATTTCATATCCGTGATATGCTGTATCAATGTTGCAGCTGTGAACTTTTGAATCATCCTCCATCCACTCTGCAAACTCTGTATAGTAAGGTGTCTGAATCGGAATCTGCTGATGGTTTCTCCAGCCTGGATCCTTTCCTTCTATCAGACGACCATTTGTAGCCTTTGTGCATGCTCCCCAGAACCCGTCTGTCTCAGCATATACATAACCTTCTTTACCATAAACAGTCAGACGATTATCACTGCTTCCATATTCCGGTGGGTTGTGAGCCTCTGCAAGATATCCACACTCTACATAAGCATGTACTCCATTTTCCAGTTCCATAGTACCAAGCAGGTAATCTGGTGCCGGATGGTTATCATCCAGACAAATCGGACCGTGTACATGTCCACATACCCATTTTGCACGATGTCCACCATTCGCCCAGAGAATATAGTCTACATAGTGTGTTCCAAGCTGGCTGAACCAGGCTTGACACTCTACATGTATCTTTGTGATCTCGCCAATTTCGCCGTCCTCAATACGTTTCTTTAGTGTCTGCATCTGGGACAGATATTTCTGCTGATGACAAACAACTGCTTTGATTCCGTTATCATGGCACAACTTTACAATTTTCTTTGCCTCCTGAAGACTCTCAGCCATCGGTTTTTCAAAGGAAATTCCTTTTACACCGTATTTTACTGCCAGTTGAATGACAGAAAGCCGGAGATCTGGATATGTAACAAATACAAATATTTCCGGTCTTGTCTCCTTTAACATCTCTTCTGCATCCGTAAAAAGTGGTACATCGTCCAGATGGTATTCCTCAGCAACTGCTTTCATCTTAGGCTCATCAATATCGCAAAGGCCTACTACTTTATAATAATCTGGATTTTCCAGAAGCCCGTGAAGATGAATCTTACCACGGACTCCGAGACCCATTACCGCAACTGTATGCATACTCATAGTCTCTTTTCCTCCTGAGAAAAAACTTTTTTGTATCTTTACTGAAATATCTCTTCTTCCAGCAAAGTCTGCTTCTGTCTGATTGCTTACCTGTGAATCTGCCGGCACATATATTTTCCGTCCTCAGCAACAACCCCGTCACTGTCTGTCTCTGCACGCGGGCTTTCATCTTCCACCATAATCCAGCCAAGGTATCCTGTCTCTGCCAGATATTTGATAATTGCAGGATAGTCAATTTTTCCTTCTCCCATAACAGCCCATTCATTCTGAGCAATACGGTCTTTAAAATGTACGTGGCGGATCAGATCTCTGTGTGCTTTCATCTGTTCAATTGCACTCATACCACCATTCTCAATATGTCCTACATCCGGAGCCCAGCCAATAGCAGTCGGCTGAATCAACTCAAACATGGCTTCATAATCTTCTTCTGTACGAAACAACGAATTCTTTGCACTGTTCGGATGGAAACAACATACGATTCCTGCCTCTGCTGCCTCAGCCGCTACAGATGCCATGCAGTTGATCAGACATTTTCTTCTTTCTGCCAATGCTTCACCTTCTCCTCTAGGTACATTTCCTGCATGATGACTCAGCATAATCTTGGCATTTGGAAAATGTTTCACGAATTCAATTGCTTCACGGCTTAACGCTGCTTCTTCCGCAGTCTCCTCCATGCCATTCCAATCCTGATGAAGAACAAGTGCCGCAAATTCCATGTTATATTTCTCAAGCTGTTTTTTCACACCTTCCGGGTCATGGAACCATGTTCCAAGCATGTCAATTTCGCACTCAATGCTCTGAAATCCTGCCTCTGCTGCCACTTTAAGCATTCTCGGCAACTGACCAAAATGCTTTCCCATCTTCCATGGATAGGACTGACAGCCAAATTTTAAATTGTACACTTCTTCCGACCTCCTTTATAATTTTCTATAAATATCCGCATCAAGCTTATTGTATAAAATACCGATAAATGCATAAATATTCTCATTTATTGCAAAATTGTCTGGATTTTTTTACAAAAAAGGCTCTCAACACATAATCTCGCATAATTATGTCGTAGAGAGCCTGTTTTATTGTCGCGATGCAGCTAATGCATTACGTAAGATACTATACTAAAGCTTTGATAGCAGCAATCTGATCTTCCTTCAGATCTAAAATATCGCTGTTGTCCATGGATGTGTTGGAGTCCTCAATCAGGATCATCTTTGTATCCTTGCATGTTACTGTGTTATGCCACAGTGTAGCTGGGATATTGTAAACCTTGTTTGGCTCCATCTTAACTGCCTTGATATCAAGACCGCCTTCTACTTCATTTGCATAGATCAGTGTGCAAGATCCGGCAACAAGTACGAAAAGCTCATCAGTCTTGTTGTGACGCTCCAGATTGTTGATTCCTGTGATGTCGTTAGCTGGTTTCCAGTTTTTGATACCAACTGTCCATTTCTCGTTCTCGAATACTCTCTGCATTCCTTCCCCGTCAAATGAATAATTTAAAATTTCCATGATTCTTATCTCCCTTTTATATAATAAAATGAATTTGATCAGATTCTTATGCTAATGTTGCTTTGCATTTTTCAACGATGTTCTCAGCTGTAAGTCCATAAGCTGCAAACAGTTCATCTGGTTTACCGGATTTTCCGAATTTATCCTGGATACCAACTCTTTCGAATTTAGCTCCGTCATGTCCTGCAAGGACTTCTGCTACAGCAGATCCAAGTCCACCAATCACAGAATGCTCCTCAGCTGTTACGATACCTTTGCACTTCTCGTTCATAGCAAGGATTGTCTCAGCATCGATAGGTTTTACTGTGTGCATATTAACAACTGCTGCAGAAATTCCTTCTGCCTCAAGCATCTCAGCTGCTTTTAATGCGATTGGTACCATAAGTCCCATTGTGATGATGCAAACATCGTTACCATCTTTTAAGATGTTAGCTTTTCCCGGGATAAATGGTGTATCCTCTGTTGTGATATCCTCACAAACAGGTCTTGCAACACGGATGTAAACTGGTCCGTCAATCTCTGCTGCTGCAAATACAGCTTTCTCCATCTCTGTAGGATCACATGGTACAAAAATTGTCATGTTCGGCATCTCTCTCATAAGAGCAACATCCTCGATAGACTGATGACTTCCTCCATCCTCTCCTACTGAAAGTCCTGAATGAGATAATCCAAATTTAACATTTGTGTTTGTGTATGCAATAGAGTTACGAATGATCTCATAAGCTCTTCCTGTTCCGAAAAGAGCAAATGTGCTTGCAAATGGAATGTATCCTGTATGAGCAAATCCAGCTGCCATACCCATCATATTACACTCTGCAATTCCTGCGTTAAAGAAACGATCTGGAAATGCCTCAGCAAATGTAGCTGACATTGTTGCATGTGCAAGGTCTGCATCTAATGCAACGATCTTATCGTTCTTCTGTCCTAATTTAACTAATGCTTCTCCGTAAGCAACTCTTAATGATTTTCCCATCTTCTTACGCCTCCAATTCTTTCATAGCTGTCTCGAACTCTTCTGGTTTCAACGGTCTTCCGTGCCATCCTACCTGATTCTCCATGAAGGATACACCTTTACCTTTGATTGTGTGGCAGCAAATGAATTTTGGCTTACCAGATACTGGAGCCTCAATTGCTTTGTCAATTTCTTCGATGTTATGTCCATCTACTTCAAAGCATTCGAAACCGAAGGCTTTAAACTTCTCAACGATGTTTCCAAGTCCCATAACCTGATCGTTAGTTCCATCAATCTGAAGTCCGTTATAGTCAAGTAAAACGCAAAGGTTATCAAGTTTGTAATGAGCTGCTGCCATAGCTGCCTCCCATACAATACCTTCCTGACACTCGCCATCACCAACTACTGCATATACTTTGTAGTCGGCTTTTGCATGCTTAGCTGCAAGAGCAAGTCCTGTTGCCAGAGACATTCCCTGTCCAAGAGATCCTGTGTTCATATCAACACCTGGAGTCTTGTTGCAGTCCGGATGTCCCTGAAGATGGCTGTCAATCTGACGAAGGTGTGCCAGATCCTCTTTCGGGAAATATCCCAGATCTGCCAGGATTGCATATAATGTAGGGCAAGCATGTCCCTTACTTAATACGAGACGGTCTCTGTCTGCTTTCTTAGGATCCTTAGGATCAAGATTCTTCATCTCATCATAGTAGAGAGCCATAAGAATCTCAACACATGATAATGATCCGCCCGGATGACCTGACTGGCAGGCAAATAAACTCTTCAATATCTCTTGGCGCAATTCCTTTGCTTTTTTCTCGTAATTCATTTTTCTTCCTCCTTATATTAACCTTTAACAGCTCCTGCTGTTAATCCCTCAACTAATCTCTTCTGTGCAAAGAAGAACATGATACATACTGGAATGATTGTAATAATTCCACCTGCTGTTAACAGACCCCAGTCAACTCCAAGCTGACCGATCAGACTCTTCAGTGCTACAGGTATTGTTCTTGTCGCATTGTTCGTAAACATTACCGCAAATGTATACTCGTTCCATGATGTCATGAAGATATATACACCGGTGGCAACAAGGCAAGGACCTAATATAGGTAAAATGATCTTGAAAAATGCCATCCTTCTATTACATCCATCAACCAATGCTGCTTCTTCAAGTGATAGTGGCAAGTCGTTAAAAAATCCATTCAGCAACCATACAGAAAATGGAAGTGTGAACGTTGTATATGCGAGTACAAGAGCCCATGGAGTATAAAGTAACCCCAGATTTCTCATTATAGAGTATAATGGGATTAAAAGCAATACCGTAGGGAACATATTATTGCTTAAAAACAATGCCATCATCGCTCTACGTCCTGCAAATCTGTATCTTGAAAACGCATATGATGCTAATGTTGATGCTGTCAGAGAAACAACTGTTGTTACTGCCGCAACAATAAAGCTATTCTTCATGGCAGCCAGGAAATTTACTGTTGTAGTAAACAGTTTCGTGTAGTTCTCCCATTGAACTTGTCTTGGCCAGTATGTAACTGCTCCGTATAACTCTGTGTCCGGTTTTATAGATGTAATAAATGTCCAATAAAACGGGAACAGGATGAAAAGTAATATTACGATCAGTGGGAGATATACTGTTAAAAATCTCTTTAAGAATGATTCCCTCTTCATACTACTTATCCTCCTCTCTAAATGTAAAGATCAAATACGGAACTGCAACCAGGCAAAGTACAAGTGCAAGCAAGATTGCCATTGCTGATGAGTATCCTAAGTTCAATGCCTGAGCTTTATTAAACACATATACACTCAGTGTCTGTGTTGCATAAGCCGGTCCACCTTCCGTCATGTTGAAGATAACATCGACTGAGTTTGCAACCCAGATAATTCTCAGAAGTCCTGTGATAAAGATTGTATTCTTAATACTTGGAATTGTAATCTTAAATAACTTCTGGAATCCTGTCGCGCCATCCATGTCGGCTGCTTCATAAAGTTCTCCTGGAATTCCCTGCAGTCCTGCAAGAATCATCAGTGCAAAGAATGGAATTCCCTGCCAGATAATCGTTACTACAACTGCTGGAAATGCTGTATTCGTCTGTGCTAAAAATGGTATGCTCTTATTAATTATGTGTAATTTCTGAAGAATGTCATTGAGTACACCATAGTTACCGTCATACATCCATCTCCACATAAGACCGATCAAAATACCAGGTGTGACCCATGGAATCAGGCTGACTGCACGGACAACACCGCGGCCTCTGAACTTCTTGTTAAGAAGCAACGCCAGTATAAAACCAAATACAAACTGAAATCCAACGCCAAATACCACCCAGAGAATCGTCTTCCAAAGTGCTTTCCAGAACAGCGCATCTTTAAATGCCGCGATGTAATTTGCAAGTCCGACAAACGCAATGTCATTCGGTCTTCTCAAATCATAACTCTGGAAACTCATTCCAATCGCATTAATAACCGGAATGAATACTACGCACAAAATGATAATCAGAGCAGGTGCTACCAATAAATATGGATAGATACTTTTCTTTTTTACCATCGTGTTCTTTCCCTTTCAATCATACTGCCCTGCCAGTTGCCTGACAAGGCAGTTCCATAAATCAATTATTATCTAGTTGTTACAAAATCTAGTTTCTACTCGTTAAGAGCTTTGTCCAGCTTATCCATACACTCTTTAGCTGTAATCTCGCCTGTCAGAGCCTGAGAAATTGTTGCCGGCCAATTACTGATCCACTCAGTTGTTGTATCTTTTACCGGAACTGTACCCGCAATATCGACACCTTCCATAGATACTTTCATGAATTTGTCATTCTGGAAGTAATCTTCCTGCTGAACAGTCTGGCTTACTGGAACCTGTCCTGTTCCTTCACACCACATTTCCTGTCCTTCTTCTGTTGCAAGATATTTCATCCACTCAAATGCTGCTGCTTTGTTCTCGCAAGAATCGAACATTACAGTCTCTGTATCTCCCATGGATGTCCACTGTCCTTTTCCTTTTGGAATGATGAATGCATCAACATCATCACCAAGTTCTTCTACCATACCTTTAGAAGATCCAATATGATGTATGAACATAGCTGTCTTTCCAGACTTGAAGTTAGCAACTGTCTCGTTGAATCCATCGTTCGTAGCTGACTCCGGAACATATCCGTTCTTATACAGATCGATGAAGTCCTGCATACCCTGTACAGATGCATCAGATGTCAGATCATCAAAGCTTCCACCTTCACCATAGATGAAACTTCCCCATGGCTCCTGTCCACCGGAAGCACCACGCATACCAAATCCGTATACGTCTGTCTTTCCATCACCATTTGTATCCATTGTACATTTCTTAATGTCTTCAAGGAACTCATCGTATGTCTTAGGTGTCTCTGTGATACCAGCCTCTTTGAAGATTGATGGTCTGTAGTATACATAGAGTACCTGAATGTTCCATGGCATCAGATAGAGTGAATCGTCAGATCCGCCTGCCTTTTTCATTACGTCGTAGATGTTGTCAGAAATGTCATCTTTCTTATCCCATGCATCAACATAAGGTGTTAAGTCTGCAAGCAGGTTATTGTTTGTGAACATCGGTGTTGCGGAAAGCTTAAAGGTTGCTACATCCGGTGCTCCACCACCCATAGCTGCGTTGAACAGTGTGTTGGAATATCCTCCACCATCCCAAGGAACTTCTTCACCTTCAACAGTGATTCCGTACTTATTCTCCTCGTTGAACTTCTTGATGATGTCCTGCATCAGGGAAGAATAATCTGTGTTATCTGCCCAATACTGGAACTTGATTGTGCACTCTTTGATATCATCGGTTGACTGAGCTTCTTCTTTTTTGTCTGAGCTTCCGCTATTGGATTTAGATCCGCAAGCTGTCATTCCGAGTACCATAGCTGCTGTCAGTAATACTGCTAATAACCTCTTTTTCATTGCTTGTCCTCACTTTCTATATTTTGTTGTAACTAGGATCTCTGACTGATAACCTGTGCTTTCCTGATCCCTTGTTTCAGCCATCTTCCTAACGCAACGAAGAACTTTTCGAACTGAAATGCTTTACGAATTGTAAACGCTTACATTTTAATTTTAAAAAAAATCGTAAGGCATTTACCGTCCTTGTAAGCTCTTACATTTGATAATTCAATTATATCCTTTTGACACTTTCCCGTCAATAAAAGAATGTACCAAAATAGGGAAAGCTCTTTTGTTACATTTCACTAAGAGTGCATTGTATACTCCTACACTTCCTCACGAGTTTCACAAAAAGCACGCATAGAACTGACCACCATTCGATAGATAAAATCTGCTGCGAACTCTGGTGTACAGGACTTTTTATCGGCAAGCCAGGTCTTTACAAATCCAAGACAGCCATTCAGGCAATATGCATAAAAGTAATCCATCTGATCACTTTTTTCCGGAAACATCTGCTCTAACACTTCCCTGCTGTTTCTTGCCAGAATAACTTCCACTTTCTGAATAAATCGTATATCTCCGTAAGGTCCGACCAAAGCAGAAACAATCTCTCGATTGTTGTCTAACACTTGAAATATGTCCTGAAGAAAATAAAATCCATTATCCTCTCGCTTTTCAATTGGATGCTCTCTGATCGCACGTTCCATCTCCTCTGCCAGATCATTCTCAATCTCATACAACAGCCCAGATATATCTGGATAATGCAAATAAAAAGTAGATCTGTTAATATCTACCTGATCTACCAATTCTTTTACTGTAATCTCACCTACACTTTTCTCCTTCATAAGCATGGCGAGCCCATTTCTAAGCTGGGTCTTTGTCTTGCGGACCCGGCGGTCTGTCTTCTTCTGCATATGTTTCCTGCTCTTTCTTTCATTATAATGTTAAATTTTTATAACATATTGATATAATGCAACATTTTTAATATTTTCTGTCTATTAATCAGCACTTTTTAACCTTTTAACGGTTGTAAATCACTTTCTTCCTTAATATAATACTTTTTGATAAGATAATCAACATCGTATCTATTACTAGAAAAATATTTACACAAAAGGAGCATTTTACTTATGAGGAACGCATTTCGGATTTTCCGCCGGGACATGAAACGTCTGCTTCGCAGTCCTGCTGCCGTGCTGGTCATGATCGGCGTATGTATTATCCCCTCTCTGTATGCCTGGTTCAATATTGCAGCCAATATTGACCCATACAGCAACACCTCCGGCATTAAAGTAGCCGTTGCCAATAACGACAAAGATGCAACAAGCAATGATCTTACAATCAATGCCGGGAATGAAATTATTAAAAATTTAAAAGAAAATGATCAACTCGGATGGACTTTTACGAATGAAGAAAATGCTGTTGAAGGAGTCAAATCCGGAAAATATTACGCGGCAATCGTAATTCCGGAAGATTTTAGCAGTTCTCTTCTGAGTATCCTCTCCGGCAAGATGGAGACTCCGAAACTGGATTATTATCTTAATGAAAAAATCAATGCAATTGCACCAAAAATCACAGACAGTGGTGCCAGCACAATCCAGCTTCAAATCAACAATACCTTTTCATCCATTGCATCTGAATCGGTTTCAAATGTATTAAAGCAGTCTGTTACTGACCTGGCCGGTACTATCGATACTGTCAATTCTGATCTTGTGTCAATGCTTGACAAAGTAAATGATAATATTGCCGAGTACCAAAAGATTCTGGATTCCTTCAATTCCAGTGTCGGTGGTACACAGACTTTGATCGATAACGCAAAAAGTGCCACATCTGCTTTAGGCGACGCAGCAACTTCCGGTGCAAATGCACTTTCCGATGCAGACAGCGTATTAAAGGAGACACGAACAGCTACCGGAGGCTTCACTTCCGCATTATCCCAGTCTATTTCAAATGGTCTGAGTATTATTGAACAGGCTTATGGCCAGGCTTCCAGTGGAATTAGTGATCTCGGTAAAAAAGCCGAAGCAATTAACGGTGATGTAACAAACGCCTTAGCCTATGCCAATAAGATTAATACTACAAATGCATCAGTCATTGCAACACTGCAGCAGCTTGCTTCACAATTACCGGCACAGTCCGATACAATCAACTCTGCTCTCGCAAAACTTTCCGAGCAGAACCAGAGCAATCAACAGTTGATCAGCAGCCTGACTGCCGGAAACGATGGTATTAGCAACGCACTTTCCACAACAACCAATACACTTTCACAGTTGGAAACAATCAACAAAGCAAACTTAAGTGGTATTCAGAGTCTTCGTACCTCTCTTGATGAGAACGTATTTCCACAGTTAAATCAGACTATGGATATTTTTTCCAGTCTGACAGGTGAACTGAACGGAATACTGAACGGTGTACCTGCTACCACTGAGCAGTTAAACAGTATTCTGACACAGCTTGGCACAAGCCTCACAGAACTGAACAACGTACTGAATGGAACACAGTCCTCTCTGAATGCCGTAATCAACCGACTGGACAACGTCCGTACCGACATCAATGCGATTACAAGTTCTGAGACATTCCAGAAGCTTACCTCTTTAGAAGGCATTGATTCCGATACGATTGCTGAATTCGTATCATCTCCAGTAAATGTGAATACAGAAACTTACTATTCTGTTAAAAACTACGGTTCTTCCATGACACCATTCTATTCGAACCTGGCAATCTGGGTTGGAGGAATCGTCCTGATTGCTATCTTCAAAATGGAAGTGGACCGTGACAGATCCATGCGTTCTTACAGTGCCACAAATATGTATTTTGGGCGCTGGCTTTTATACATGCTGCTAGGTCTTGTCCAGGGACTGATCGTATGTGTCGGAGATGTATTTCTTCCAGGCGTTCAGTGCCGTCACCCATTTGCGCTGGTACTGACCGGGCTTGTATGCTCCTTTGTATATGTCAACATTATTTATGCTCTGTCACTGACATTTAAGCATATTGGAAAAGCGTTATGTGTAATCTTTGTCATTCTTCAGATTCCAGGATCTTCCGGAACCTATCCGATTGAAATGACACCGGTATTTTTCCAGAAAATACACCCGCTTCTTCCATTCACTTATGGAGTTGCTGCTATGCGTGAAGCAATTGCAGGCATGTATGGAAGTGTTTATATCCACAACCTTTTAATCTTGCTCTGCTACGTTCCGATTGCACTTTTAATCGGACTGGGAATAAGACCTCTTCTGGCAGGACTGAACCGCCTGTTCGACCTGAAGCTGTCTGAAACAGAATTTATGGTCTGCGAAGAACCAGATGATCAATTAAGCAGGAGCGCTCAGTTGTCTATGCTTTTAAAAGCCTCTCTTTCACAAGACGACTTACGTACACAGACCGCTGAGAAAGCTCAGAATTTTGAACAGAATTATCGGAAAATGATTCGCTATGGTTTCCTTGCGATCATTATTATTCCGTTGATCTTCCTGATACTGATGTTCAGTCTGGAATCGAAAATTGTATTTTTGGTTCTTTGGATCATATCTATCATCGCCATCGCAACATGGCTTATTATTGTAGAATTCATTCACACAAGACTCGCCGAGCAACAACAGCTGGCTGGTATGTCTTTTGATGAGATGGTGAAAAAATTCCGTGGAAAGGAGGATGAATAATCATGAAAAATATTCTTCGCATTTTTAAGTATGATTTAAAGAAGATCCATAAAAATGTCATTGCCATGATCGTTATTATGGGAATCACTGTTATTCCGACTCTTTACGCGTGGTTCAATATCGCTGCGAGCTGGGATCCATACGGAAATACAGGAAACTTAAAAGTTGCTGTAGCAAGCTCTGATGAAGGTTATAGTGGTGAACTTCTCTCAGTAAACCTTAACCTTGGAGATCAGGTTCTTACAACTCTTAGAGGTAACTCGCAGCTTGACTGGACATTTACAAGTGCTAAGAAAGCGAAAGAAGGAGTAAAATCCGGAAAATATTATGCGGCAATCGTAATCCCAAAAGATTTCAGTAAAGACATGATGAGTATTTTCACATCCAATGTAACACATCCTGAAATCAAATATTATATCAATGAAAAGGAAAACGCAATTGCCCCGAAAGTCACCGTAAAAGGCGCAAATGCCGTACAGCAGCAAATTAATGATACATTTGTACAGACGGTATCCCAGACCGCATTAGAAGCCTTTCAGCTTGTTAATAACGTTGCTGACGAGACCGATGATCAGACAATCGCCGACAACCTCTCAGCCGCACTGGCGCAGATTTCAACAGACTTATCCTCTGCTGCCGGCACTGTACAGGCATTTTCCGATATGGCAAATTCTGCGGCAATTATGTTGAATACCACTACAGAATTCTTAAGTCAGTCCGGTTCCGGTACAAAAGCCAGTGTAAATGCTCTGGGCGTGGCTGGAAATGGTATTGATTCCCTGAATTCAGCTTTAACAGGAACAACCGATTCCATCAACCAGGCACTTTCACAGAGCGCTTCCTTCTACAGTGCGGTATCCACCTGTGTCGGAAATGCACTGGATTCCTATAATTCAGACGCACAGGCTTGTGCAAATGCACTGAATGCCGTAAGTGGACGTGTGCAGAATCTGATAGATGGTTACCAGTCACTGGAAAACTCGCTGAGCCAAATTGCTGACTCTATTACTGAGCCAAATTTAAAAGGTATGCTTATGCAGGCAATCGGCAATATTCAGAAAGCGAAAGCTTCTCAAGAAGCAATCCGTGATGCCATTAACGATGCAGCTACTGGTATTACTTCCGCAACTGCAAATGCAACCGAATTAAAGAACAATATTGACGGCTTGATCGCCCAGAGTAATTCTTCAATCAGTACTGTGAAAAAAGATTATGAAAACAATGTTAAGGGTAGTCTGGATGATCTGGCAAATGATCTGACTAGCACAGGCAGCTCTATTACTTCACTGCTTGGACAGTTAGATAACAGTCTGAAAGACATTTCCGGGGTGACAGGCTCTGCAGCCGGAAATCTCACAGAGGTACAGAAAGCTTTATCAGATTCCGCTTCTCTTTTAAATGAAGCATCCGGTAAAATGTCTAATGCAGCAACTGCAATGCTATCTTCCGATGACAACGGCATTCAATTACTGACCAGCCTTCTCTCTGAGGATCCGGAGGCAATTGGTTCATTCCTTGCATCACCGGTCAAGCTTAATGAAACACATATTTACCCTATCGAGAACTATGGATCTGCTATGGCTCCATTCTACTCAACACTCGCGATTTGGGTCGGCGCAGTTGTAATGGCTGCCATGTTAAAAGTAAATGTTTCAGACAACTTAAAGCACAAATTGAATAATCCGAAAGAACACCAGTTATATATTGGACGCATTCTTCTTCTCCTTTGTATAGGATTTTTACAGAGCGCATTGATCTGTCTTGGCGATCTTTATTTCCTGGGCATCCAATGTGAACATCCTGTATTATTTGTACTGGCAGGATGCTTTAGCAGTCTTGTATATGTAAACATTATTTACGCTTTGACTGTTTCCTTTGGAGATATCGGTAAAGCAATCGCAGTTGTGCTGATGGTCATGCAGGTAGCCGGAAGTGGTGGAACTTTCCCAATTCAGTGTGCGCCGGAATTTTTCCGGAAAGTATATCCTTTACTTCCATTTGTACACAGCATGAACGCTATGCGTGAATGTATCGCCGGTTTCTATGGCATGAACTACTGGATTGAACTTGGAAAACTGGCACTCTTCCTGATTCCGGCATTGTTGCTCGGTCTGATCCTCAGGAAACCAGTCATCAAGTTAAATGATGCATTTACAGAAAAATTGGAAAGTACACATCTGATTTAAAATACACAAAATACTCCAGTAAATTCGTTTCGAAATGCACATAAGGCATTTATAGATAGAAAAACCCCTCTGAAATATTTCATCTTAAAGATGGATATATTCCAGAGGGATTTCTTTATCTTACATCTGATACGTCATTTTCGAGTTTATTTATTTTCCGATCATATGTATAAATTCCATTAATCTCATCTTCGATATCACTCCACTGCGTATATACACAGCCACACAGCCCTTTCTCTTTTAAATGTATCACCTTATCCTCAAGTTGTTCATATGCCTTTTTGTACTTTGAAACAGTCTTATAACTTCCATAACCATATTTTTTCTCCGATGCTACGTGTCCTTCCACTCCAAATGTAAAACCACCATATTCGCTTAATACCGCTGCACGGATTTTTTCCGGTTTTACTTTTAATGGAAAGAAATAGTTATGTACACTCTGAAAATCTCCCGTTCCCTGATCAAACCAGCCGCTTGCTGAATCAATCATACTCCCAGGATCCAGATTTCTTACCATATCTGTAATTTTCTTCGTTTCAAATTGTCCCCAGCCTTCATTGAAAATTACCCAGGTACATATACTCGGATGGTTCTTTAGCAACTTAATAGTTTCTTTCACTTCACGAACAAATTCATTTCTTCCGTCTTGATTCTGACGAGACAGAAGTCTGGAATGATTGTCTTTCATTGTTAATCCCGGCCATGACATCACATTTGCAAGATATGTTACAAACCAATGATGATACCTTTCACCACCATTGACCATGTCCTGCCATACAATCATGCCTAAACGGTCACAATGATAATACCATCGCTCCGGTTCAATCTTAATATGTTTTCTTACCATATTAAATCCCATTCGCTTCATTTCGCAAATATCAAAGATTAATGCTTCATCTGAAGGTCCCGTATACAAACCGTCTGGCCAATACCCTTGATCTAATACACCTTTTTGAAAATGTTCCTTTCCATTTAAATACATACGCGGAATATTATGTCTATCATTCTTTATCTCGAATCTTCGTATTGCAAAATAACTTTCTACTTCATCTACACATACATTTCCAGGTCTGTATCCTTGCATCTTGACATGCATATAATAAAGATATGGCTTCTCACAATTCCAGCATTTCGGATTTGGTATCTCCACTTCAATCCATGAATTCGTCTTACCTTGTACTGTCATCATTACTTCCGGCAGCCTCTGTAAAAATGATTCTGTTTCCGTCAAATTACTTCCAGAATCTGAATAAATCTCAGGAAAACGAATCTCAATTTCCACTGGAATTTTTTCATTAATTTTGTTGGATTCGACATATATTTCTATTTTTACAGTCTCTAAACAGCCTTCTGATCTTTCTTTCTCAACATATTTCTTAATCCTTGTATCTATATGTTTTACCCATTTGTCTGATACTTCCTCCAGCCAAACACTCTGCCAGATTCCACTCTGGGCCGTATAAAACATCCCGCCACTCTCCAGCTTTTGCTTCCCTCTGGCATGATAAGAAGTGTCAGAATCGTCCTGAACCATAACAACAAGCTCATTCTTCCCCTCACATATATAGTCTGTAATATCAGCAGAAAATGGAAGGTATCCTCCTATGTGCTCTGTCACCAGGGTATCATTCACAAAAACTTTACACATCTGATCTACCGCTCCAAAATGTAACAGCATATGCCTTCTTTCAGTCTTTACATTCCATCTTTCGGACAAAATTTCTTTTCTATACCAAAGATACTCCTCAGGCTTCAGCTGCCTGGCTACACCTGATAGTATACATTCCGGTGAAAATGGCACTAAAATCTTACCACCATACTCTACAGGTCTTTCGCTGTTTTCCGTAAATGTATATTCCCACTCTCCATTTAATATCGTATAATCTGTATTCCTGATTAAAATAGGACGTGGATACTCCTGTAAAATATGCTCCGAATCCAATCTCTCTCCCCATCTGGTATATAACTGCTTCATTACTTTCTCCTATTCTACTACAAAAACACGTCCAAAAGATTACTCTTTCAGACGTGCCTCTCATTCCAGGTTAATGTTTATTTTATATAAAATATGTACCTTCAAAACTACATATAAGAAACTTTTTAACATCTTACCTATCCACCTTACTTGGTTATGCCCTCG
>NZ_JAJCNF010000129.1:0-240 GCF_020560945.1 Dorea sp. 210702-DFI.3.125 | reverse complement strand
GATTTATGTGCTGATACCGGGAAAGGAGGACGCTGCCCTTGCCTGATACCTCAAAACTGGAAAAGCTCAACCGGGAGTTGGAAAAAAGCGAAAAGAAACTGCGGAAAGCCATCAATGATGAAAAGGCATTGCAGCACCAGTTGAAGCAGCTTACCCGAAAGGAACGGACGCATCGGCTCTGTACTCGTGGCGGTATGCTGGAAAGTTTTCTGCAAGAGCCGGAACGCCTGACAGATGATG
>NZ_JAJCNF010000128.1:0-240 GCF_020560945.1 Dorea sp. 210702-DFI.3.125 | reverse complement strand
GACCGGGGGCGTGTCACTTACAACGAATTATGCCGGAAATGCCAGCATGGGTGCAAGCAGAGCTTCCGGGCGGTTGTGATTGACTGCCCCTGTTATTTATCCAAACGAGCAAAGAAAAAGGAGGAACACACCGAATGAATTTTGAATTTATGACGATAGACACACCATTACCGCCCTGTATGCCATTTCCCAGAGCGTTGACAGGATTTCCAGTCAGCAGCACCGCAAAGGTCATGTACT
>NZ_JAJCNF010000127.1:0-241 GCF_020560945.1 Dorea sp. 210702-DFI.3.125 | reverse complement strand
AGAGCATCTGCCTTACAAGCAGAGGGTCATAGGTTCGAGCCCTATTGGTCCCATTACAACTTAAAAGTTGTTAGTTATATTGAATATGGGTGGATTCCCGAGTGGCCAAAGGGGACAGACTGTAAATCTGCTGCTTAATGCTTCGGTGGTTCGAATCCACCTCCACCCATTAGCCTAAAGGCTTGCGCCGATGTGGCTCAATTGGCAGAGCAGCTGATTTGTAATCAGCAGGTTATCGGTT
>NZ_JAJCNF010000126.1:0-242 GCF_020560945.1 Dorea sp. 210702-DFI.3.125 | reverse complement strand
CTGGCGAACTGACACCGAAATGATACCGAAACACGACAATCTGATAGGGGGATAGTCTACCCTATCGCTGATACTTCGGGAGATTTTAAGCGGCTCTATGGCTGTAATTTTGCCGAAAATCGCCCCGAGACCATACACTAAAACGGGAGGAAACACAATATGCCGAGAATGAGCAAAAAGAGGAAGCATGAGCTTTCCTTTTACCTCAATGACCGGGGGCGTGTCACTTACAACGAATTATG
>NZ_JAJCNF010000125.1:0-243 GCF_020560945.1 Dorea sp. 210702-DFI.3.125 | reverse complement strand
AATAAGCACATTCTAAGCATTTAACGCGGAAGATTAAAAAGTGTAAAGGATTTCATTTGGTCGCAATCGTTCAAATTGTATAAAAACTTTGCAAATTCTTATTTGAAATTGTTCGAAATTCCTGTACAATTGTTTTGTAAGCGAATCCACTTCGTATACGAATCGTTAAGAAGGAGTGTGTCAAATGATTATTGGAATTCCCAAAGAAATCAAGAACAATGAAAATCGTGTTGCCCTTCCCCC
>NZ_JAJCNF010000124.1:0-247 GCF_020560945.1 Dorea sp. 210702-DFI.3.125 | reverse complement strand
TCACCACTCGTTTGGGAAGCTCATTCATTGACTCATAAAATAATTCTATGATATTCTTACCAAACTCATAAGCGTCATCATAGCATAAATGAGGTTTTCTGTGCCTCCAT
Organism: Dorea sp. 210702-DFI.3.125; assembly: GCF_020560945.1. Lineage (NCBI taxonomy): Bacteria > Bacillati > Bacillota > Clostridia > Lachnospirales > Lachnospiraceae > Dorea > Dorea sp. 210702-DFI.3.125. The sequence goes on along the minus strand of NZ_JAJCNF010000124.1, from coordinate 137 downwards.
TGTATTTTATCATTACTAATTCTTGCTAATTTAAATTTTAAACCTTCTCCTGATGAACTATAAATGTGACTACACCCTAAAACGATATGTCCATTTGAATCGACTTTACTATCAACACTATATCCAAGTCCTGCAAA
>NZ_JAJCNF010000123.1:0-250 GCF_020560945.1 Dorea sp. 210702-DFI.3.125 | reverse complement strand
TACTCGACGTTGACGATATCGTTAGCGAGATGAGCGCTATCCGTGACGAATACTGTAAATATCTGTAAGATTATTGATCGTAAGTATTAAATATTAAATAATTTGACAAGACGCATATTATGTGAAAATATGTTGTCGTAAAGGGCGGAGTTCACCCCTCCGCCCTTTTGTTAAAGAAAGGTGAAGGTGGAAAACAATGAATAGTGTAATTAAAGGAGCAAGTTATGTCTTAGCACATACTCCTGACATG
>NZ_JAJCNF010000122.1:0-251 GCF_020560945.1 Dorea sp. 210702-DFI.3.125 | reverse complement strand
CTATGTACAACAGGTGGCGGCTGAAAACCGTCCGACGTACAATGTGAAGAGTAATATGACTATGAGCACTCCACGGATAGCCGATTATAATGAAGGACGTTTCGGCTTCGGCTCCTGGCATACACAAGTTGAATTCAAGGATGTGAAACTGACCGGAGCAGATGGAGCGCCTATTGATCTTGATCTTAACAAGGCGGTGAAGAAAGAAGGCGAATGGAGTCTGGATAACGGTCTGTTGAAGCAAACGGCTC
>NZ_JAJCNF010000121.1:0-252 GCF_020560945.1 Dorea sp. 210702-DFI.3.125 | reverse complement strand
AAGCGGCGGCGAGGGCGTATATCGAACAGATGTGGGCGGAAGCCATGACGGTTTATCGCAGTGGGAAGTATAAGCTGTCATTCAGCATGGAAATGAACCGATACCTGAACGCCCACCAGCAGGACTTTATGCAGGAAGACACACAGGCCGGCATGATCTACGCCTATTTGGAGGACTACACCGGCGACAGGGTATGTTCCAAGCAGCTTTATGAGGAAGCGCTGGGGAACTTAAATTCCCCGGCAGACTGGG
>NZ_JAJCNF010000120.1:0-252 GCF_020560945.1 Dorea sp. 210702-DFI.3.125 | reverse complement strand
CCCAGTCTGCCGGGGAATTTAAGTTCCCCAGCGCTTCCTCATAAAGCTGCTTGGAGCATACCCTGTCACCGGTGTAGTCCTCCAAATAGGCGTAGATCATGCCAGCCTGTGTGTCCTCCTGCATGAAGTCCTGCTGATGGGCGTTCAGGTATCGGTTCATTTCTATGCTGAATGACAGCTTATACTTCCCACTGCGGTAAACCGTCATGGCTTCCGCCCACATCTGTTCGATATACGCCCTCGCCGCCGCTT
>NZ_JAJCNF010000012.1:0-86753 GCF_020560945.1 Dorea sp. 210702-DFI.3.125 | reverse complement strand
TATCGACAGCACAGGCAAGAAAATGACGCTTTGCCAACTCTATGCCAAACAGAACTTACAGAGGGCAAATGTGAAGAAAAGCACACAAAAACAACGGGAACAACTCATGCGGTTATTGAAAGAGGACAAATTAGGTGCTAGGAGCATTGATACAATCAAGCCCTCTGACGCTAAAGAATGGGCGTTACGCATGAAAGACAAGGGCTTTTCCTATAACACCATTAACAACCATAAACGCTCGTTAAAAGCGTCATTCTATATCGCCATACAAGACGATTGTGTAAGGAAGAACCCTTTTGATTTTAAGTTAAGTGAAGTCCTAGAAAATGATACCAAAGAGAAAGTCGCATTGACAGAGGAACAGGAACAAGCCTTACTCTCATTTATCAAGACAGACAATGTGTATCACAAGCATTATGATGATGTGCTGATACTGTTAAAGACTGGACTTCGTATCTCGGAACTGTGCGGACTGACAGTAGCTGATATTGATTTCAAGAATGAAGTTGTAATTATCGACCACCAGTTACTAAAGAGCAAGGAACAGGGCTATTATATTGAAACGCCTAAGACGAAAAGCGGAATAAGACAAGTGCCATTAAGTAGAGAAACAATACAGGCATTTCAACGGGTTATGAAGAAACGCCCAAAGGCAGAACCATTTGTGATAGACGGACAGAGCAATTTCTTATTTGTCAATCATAAAGGCAAGCCCAAAGTTGCGATTGATTACAACGCCTTATTTGTCCGTATGGTAAAGAAATATAACAAGCACCACAAGGACAATCCCTTGCCACATATCACACCGCATACGCTACGCCATACATTCTGCACAAGACTGGCAAGCAAGAACATGAACCCAAAAGATTTACAGTATATCATGGGACATTCAAACATTAGTATCACAATGAACTGGTACGCTCATGCGTCCATAGATACCGCAAAATCAGAGGTTCAGCGTCTAATCGCATAGAAGTATTTACCACGATTTTAACCACGCTTGATAGCGAAAATATAAGAAGATAGACCTAGATATGTGAGGTTTACCACAAAAGCAAAATGCCCGTAGAGCCTATAAAATAAGGCTTTGCGGACATTTAAGGAGATATAAAAAGATAGTCAAAAAGACATATATAATTTTTAATAATCCATACCACATGCATATGCCTTTTCAATCAGCGCATGGTCATTGACAACTGCATCATAGAAGCGGAATCCACCGGAGAAGTTGTATGTTTCATATCCATTTCCTTCCAGAATACGACTGGCAATATAACTTCGCAGCCCACTCTGGCATATCAGGTAAACAGGCTTTCCCTTCTCAATTTCATTGATACGTTCCCTTAGTTCATCTACAGGAATGTTTTTGAATCCATCCATATGCCCCCTGTTAAATTCACCTACAGTTCTCACATCCAGCAACACAACACTTTTATCTCTAGAAATCTTATCCATATCTTCCAGATGCCATTGTTTTAAGGTACCTTTTGCTATATTGTCTATCATGAATCCTGCCATATTTACAGGATCTTTGGCAGAGGAATAAGGCGGTGCATATGCGAGATCCAAATCCTTCAGCTGGGTTGCCTTCAGCCCTGCATGGATTGCTGTTGCCAGCACATCAATACGTTTATCAACTCCTTCATATCCAATAATCTGAGCACCAAGCAAACGATAGGTCTCTTTTTCAAAAACCACCTTCATGGTCATCACTTTTCCACCAGGATAGTAACCGGCATGACTCATAGGAGAAAGAATTACTGTATCTACCTCTAATCCTGACTTTTTGGCATTGGTTTCATTGATACCTGTAGTGGCTGCTGTCATATCAAACAATTTTATAACTGAGCTTCCCTGACTGCCCAGGTAACGACTATCACCGCCACAAATATTATCAGCGATGATTCTGCCCTGTTTATTGGCTGGTCCTGCCAAAGAAATCAGCGCATCATTACCCGTAACATAATGTTTTACCTGAACTGCATCACCTGCAGCATAAATATCCGGTACAGAGGTTTCCATTCTGTCATTCACTATAATACTTTCCTTGATGCCAAGTTCCAGACCGGCTTCTTTTGCTAATACTGTGTCTGGTGTGACTCCGATTGCCAGAACTACCATATCAGCCTGAAGGGATGGATTATCTTTCAACAGGACCTCCACTCCGTTGTCTTTTTCTTTAAATCCTTCTACTGTATAGCCCAGTACCAGTTTTATCCCATGCTTTCTCATTTCATTATGGATCATGGATGCCATATCCGGGTCAAAAGGGTTCATCAGCTGCTTAGGCCGCTGGACAATCGTAACATCCATGCCAAGCTCCCTCAAATTTTCTGCCAGTTCCAGACCAATAAAACCGCCACCTGCCAATACAGCCGATTTTGGATGATTCTTATTTATATATTCCTTTATCCGAAAAGTGTCTTCTACAGTACGAAGTGTAAAAAGTTTATCAATACCTACTCCGGGAAGTCTCGGCTGTGTTGGCTTTGCACCTGGAGAGAGGATCAGCTTATCATATTTTTCTTCAAATATCTCACCATTCTCTAAATTTTTCACTGAAACCGTTTTACGTTCCGGATGTATGGAGATAACTTCATGATGAATTTTCATGTTAATACGGAAGCGTTTAAAAAAACTCTCTGGTGTCTGTAGTGTAAGTTCTTCCGGGTCTGTGATCACGTCTCCAATATAATATGGAAGTCCACAATTTGCATAGGATATGTATCCGGATCTTTCAAACACAGTAATTTCAGCATGTTCATTCAGTCTGCGTATTCTTGCTGCGGCTGTAGCTCCTCCGGCTACACCTCCTACAATTATTACCTTCATCTTATTTTTCCACCTTTCCTGAGTAAGCTGCAATGCCACCGATATTATTTACTTTAGAATATCCCATTCGTTGCAGTATCCCAGTTGCCTGGCGGCTTCGTGAACCGGAATAACAGTATACAAACAGTGGGATATCCTTATTCTTCGCTACAGAAGCAATATTGTCAAGTTGCTGCAACGGCACATTTTTACTTTCTGGTATATGTCCTTCCTGATATTCCTGCGGTGTACGTACATCCAGCAGAACTGCATCATCAGTCCTTTTATATTCTTCTATGCCTTGATTAATATTCGACTGTTTAAAGAGATCAAAAAATCCCATTAGCACACCTCCCTAAAGCATTTCTAAAATCGCATTCTTAGGTCTCGCCCCTGAAACCTGCTGTACAATCTTCCCATTCTTCATAACCACTAAAGTCGGAATGCTCATAATACTGAACTTATTTGCCAGTTCAGGCTCTTCATCTACATTAATCTTTCCAACTTTAATATCTCTACGCTCACTTGCAATCTCCTCTACAATAGGTACTACCATGCGGCAAGGCGCACACCAAGATGCCCAAAAATCTAAAAGAACGGGTTTATCGGAATTCAGTACTTCGTTCTGAAAATTATTTTTATTGATATTAATAGCAGACATTTTACAGTCCTCCTTATCTTTTTGTAGATTTATTATAGTCTTAATTTCATTTATTTTCCGTGATTACATCACCATACCTCATTAACTTAACTTCTTGCCATACCATCTACACTTAATATAACACCTGTAATGTAACTCGCCTCATCTGAAGCAAGAAACACAAACGCATTGGCAATATCTTCTGGCTGTCCAAGACGACGCAATGGAATTCTTTCAATCATAGGTTCGATAACTTCCTTTGGCACGGCCTTCATCATATCAGTTTCTGTAATCCCAGGTGCAACAGCATTAACACGAATACCTTTAGGTCCTAGTTCTCTTGCTAATGATATAGTCAATCCGTTTACTGCAAACTTCGATGCCGGATAAGCAACCCCACTTGGCTGTCCCGAAATACTCACCATGGAAGAAGTTGAGAGAATGACCCCCTTGCCTCTTGCCACCATACATTCTGCTGCTACACGAGTAGTATTAAATACTCCTTTTACATTTAGATCCATGACTTTATCAAAAGTCTCCTCTGTATAATCCATAAATGAGGTGTTTTCTGAAATCCCTGCATTATTTACCAGTATGTCGACACATCCATATTTTTCAGTTGCCTCTTTAAAAGCCTTTCTGACAGACTCCATGCTTGCCAGATTTGGACTAATTCCAGCAACTATTGCATTGGGATATTTTTCTTTTAATTTATCTACAGCAACATCTGCCGATTCCTGTGAACTTGCTGCCAACACAACTGAAGCACCTTCCTTCAAGAATTTATCAGCTGTAGCAAATCCTATACCACGGCTTCCACCCGTAATGATTGCAACTTTATCTTTTAATCTCATTTAGACTACCTCCTTACTTTGTTTGTAGTTACATTATAAGCAAAAGGTAAATCATTTTCTGTGATATCATCACAAACTATCGCAATAAAAAACCCTGTTGCTCACGCACCAGGGTTTTGGTTTATCCATCCGTATTTAACACAAGATTAGGCTTCTATTCAACTTCTGAAAACTGATCTTTTCCAACATTACATAATGGGCATTCAAAATCTTCCGGAACATCCTCCCACTTTGTTCCTGGTGCAATACCACCTTCAGGATAACCTTCCTCTTCATCATATTCCCATCCGCAAACGTCACATACATATTTCATTAGTTTGTTCCTCCTTATAAATATATTAATACACAGCATATATTACTGTTGTATTTGTGTTGTTCTGTAACCTTAATATGTATAAATGCTTTTAGCATTTCCATAATCCATGCAGGTTACAATATGCATATACTTCTTCTACCTGTTCACCATCGCAGAGGCAAAAATCCGCTACCGGCTCCTGACCTGGATTTAACTGTTTTCTGTATATTCCCTGGTTTGTATTTAATGTAATCCACTCAATGAAATGTTCTTCAAGCATTGGATGTTTTGTCTCTCCGACCACGACATGAACATGACTGCCTTCTACCGTATATACAGGTACATGCTTCTCAACAGCAGCATCTGTCACTCCGGCTTTTAATTCCTGCATAGGTTCTCCGCAACAAATTACAGGTACACCCTTATCCTTTACCTTTTCAACAATGTTTCCACAATGCTTACAAATACAGTACCTTACTTCCATGACTTTTTCTCCTTCCATGTGTAAAATTTATAATTCAATTGTCTCAATAATCTTTTTCAATGAATCTGCAGATTCCTTAAGCTTTAACGCTTCCTCGCCACTTAAATTAATAGGTATATCCGACTCAATACCATCTGCACCTACAATAGCTGGCATACTTAACGATACTCCGTCAATATCATATACTCCATGAATCATGTGTGATACAGGAAGTATTGATTTTTCATCTCTCATAATCACTTCGCAGATTCTTTTTACAGACATTGCAATTCCATAATATGTAGCGTGCTTTTTGTTTATAATCTCATAAGCACTGTTCTTGACTGCTGTAGCTATTTCTGCCGTGTCTTCCTTGTGCTTGTAATGTCCACGCATTTCACACATTTCACTTAATGGAACACCAGATACATTGGCTGATGACCATGCTACAACTTCGCTGTCTCCATGCTCACCTACTATAAATGCATGAACACTCCTGCTGTCCACAGATAAATGCTCACCAAGCTTATATCTTAATCTGGCACTATCTAACACAGTACCCGATCCAATAACCCTGTTTTCTGGAAGTCCTGATAACTTTATGGCTACCTGAGTCAGGATATCTACCGGATTCGCAACTACAAGCATGATACCTGCAAAATCTCTCTTTGCTATTTCAGGAATGATTAACTTAAATATTGCTACATTTTTATTTACGAGATCAAGCCTTGTCTCTCCCGGTTTCTGTCCCGCTCCGGCAGATATGACAACAATTGCAGCATCAGCCACATCATCATAATCTCCGGCATATATTTTCATCGGACTCGCAAATGGAATACCATGACTGATATCCATCGCTTCTCCTTCTGCCTTGTTCTTATCTGCATCGATAAGGACAATCTCTGTAAACAAGCCACTCTGCATCAATGCAAATACCGATGCAGAACCAACAAAGCCACAGCCTATCATTACTGCTTTTTTTGAATTAATCACTTTCCTCTTCGTAATAATCTCATCTCCTTAATAATTCTCTTCATGTACTTCAAAATAGCTCTGTGGATGATTGCATACCGGGCATACCTCTGGAGCCTTTGTTCCGACTACAATATGTCCACAGTTACGGCATTCCCATACCTTCACTTCGCTCTTCTCAAACACCTGAGCAGTTTCAATGTTCTTAAGAAGTGCACGATATCTCTCCTCATGGTGCTTTTCAATTTCTCCTACTGCTCTAAATTTTGCTGCAAGCTCAGGGAAACCTTCTTCCTCTGCTGTTTTAGCAAAGCCATCATACATATCTGTCCACTCGTAGTTCTCTCCTTCTGCTGCAGCAGCTAAGTTTTCTTTTGTATCACCAATTCCTGCTAATTCCTTGAACCACATCTTAGCATGCTCTTTCTCATTATCTGCTGTTCTTAAAAATAATGCTGACATCTGCTCGTAGCCTTCCTTTTTCGCTACGGATGCAAAATAAGTATACTTATTTCTTGCCTGTGATTCTCCTGCAAATGCCTCCTGTAAATTTTTTTCTGTCTGTGTTCCTGTGTACTTGTTAGCAGCCATCTCTTTTACCTCCATTTTCTTTACTACTTTTTCAAAATCTCATACCATCATTTGCATAAATGCTTAATAGATTTGCCCATCCTTTATCTTTTTCTGGCATTTCGGACAAATACCTTTAAATAATATGTCATATCCTAAAAAGTCCGTTCCATGTGTATCATGAATTTTTTCTAGCAAGCCCAATATTTCATCCATATCCACATCTGAAATCTCACCGCAGTTTACACACCTCACATGGTAATGGTTCTTTAATGTAAGGTCGAACCGATTAGGTCCATCCGGAACTTCCACTTTTCTCAAATCACCTTCTTCTACCAATATGTCGAGATTTCTATATACAGTCCCTTTGCCGATTGTAGGACAGAATTCTTTTACAAATTCATATACTTCATTTGCCGTAACATGTCTTTTCATTTCACATACAGCGTTTCTTACAAGATCTTTTTGAATGGTATTTCTTCTACTTGTCATCAGCTCTCCTTATTAGAACTAGTTCTTAATAAGGATTATATACCACTATCATCCTGTCGTCAATAAAAATAGTAATAATTCTCATTATTATAAAAACTGTCAAACTGAACATCTTTTACCTGAATAACTATTTTATTTTGCGTTCAAATACATATTCGGAACCTGAAGATAAATCAGACCTAAACGAATATCCGAGTCTGTCAAATTCCTGAATCTCCACCGGATTTTCAATATTATTTTCCGCTATGAATCTGACCATTTCACCACGAGCCATCTTGGCATAGGTACCTTTTGTTACCAATTTATCTCCGGATAACTCACAAAATACAATCGTAATATATCTGTCCTGTGGTGTCAGATATTTTTCTATGCATTTAGAATATTCTTTTGATGCCAAATTGATTATAATCCTACTGTCATCAATCACTGAACGGTATAACAAGTTTCCCCAGTACTCATACAAATTTTTTGCATCTCCAATTCCGACCCTTGACTGCATTTCTAAACGATAAGGCGTTACTCCGTCCATCGGTTTCAGAACACCATAAAACGCAGACAAGATTCTTAAATGATTTTGCAAATACTCAAACTGCTGGATTTCAAACACAGATGGTGCCATATATTGAAATGCAATCCCTTCATATGCTAAAACAGCCGGAGTAAGCCTGTTATAAAGATCCATATTTTCCAATCTGTTAAAGTTCTGCTCTGCAATCTTGTCATTACATTTCCAGATAGCTTTCAGTTCTTCTTTTGATTTGCTTTTCATCCAGTTTAATACTTCTGCTGTCTTATCAATATAGACAGGCAGTTCAACCGGTGCTAAGTTATCGGTATCTACAATCATCTTTTTTGCAGGTGATAAAATAATCTTCATTATACCAATTCCTTAAGCATATTTTCAGGATCATCTGCAGCCTTGACTTTATCATTTGCCTTTATAATAATCCCCTGTTCATCAATAAGATATGTAGTTCTTACTACTCCCATAGAGACTTTGCCATAATTTTTCTTTTCTTTCCATACATCATATGCTTCAATAACTTCCCGCTCTGGATCTGCTAAAAGTGTAAATGCCAATCCATATTTTTCCTCAAATCTCTTATGAGAAGATACAGAATCCTTACTGACTCCGAGAATAACAGCTCCCTTCTCAGTAAACTGTGGATAACGCTCAGAAAAGCCACATGCCTGCTTCGTACATCCTGGTGTATTATCCTTTGGATAAAAATATAAGATCACTTTTTTTCCTGCATAATCCGATAATCTATGTGTTTTCCCATTTTGATCTGGCAACTCAAAATCAGGCGCTTTAATTCCTACTTCCAGCATTATTTATTCCTCCCTCTCTGTAACTTTCTCTTTTTTCGTCTTTTCTTTCCTATTCCCGGTAATCATTTTATGACCTGTATATATCACCATTACCATACATAACATGGAACTAAAAGCAAAGTATTTGTGACTTGATTTTAGCTTTTTATATCCAGTGTAAAAAGTCCCAATCATTGTGATCAAAGCTACTACTGACCAATATTTATGTGCTTTCATGTAATTTCTCCATTTTTCAGTGTATTCAATTCTAATTATACGCTACCACATTCCTATGTCAATTTGATAATAGAGCATTCCTATAAAATTTTTCTGCTCTTTGATCGGAAGTTTTTCAATCTTTTCTGTCAGCTCATTGGTAACACCTGTAACTGAATGTGCCACAACATCAATTAAAAGAGTATCTGCTGAAACATCTAATGCATTTGCAATTGCAACAAAGGTATCCAATTTTGTAACTTTCAAGCCTCTCTCTATTACACTCACATGCGTTGGACTTAAATTTACTAATGCAGCCAGTTCCTCTTGCGTGAGATTTTTTGCTTCTCGTGCTGATTTGATTCGCTGTCCTACTACTTTCAAATCCATCGTAACACCTCCTCCAGAACGAATAATCGTTCTGAATTTAGTATACTTGTGGATATCTTAAATATACAGAATCGCAAAACCAAGTTCTAATTCTATAGAACTATATTCAAAGTTTTTCTTTGCATTTTCGTAAAAAAGCGTTATGATTGAATCAGTTAAATCAAAGGAGGTATCAAATCATGAAATCACATAAATACTGGTCCTTAGGCGCACTTTTCTGTATGTTGGGATGCATTTATTCTGGAATCAAAAAATCTATGACTGCACATAAATACTTTGCCTATTCTTCATTGCTTTGTATGGGCATGTCCATTTATTCCGGTCACAAACTGGTTTCTCCAAAGAAGGAAAAAATCACTAAATCAAATAATAGTGAGAATAGTTAAATAAAAAATTGACCTTTATTCATCAAAGACAAAGTTGCTGGAGAATATTTTTTTCTCCAGCAACTTTCTTTATCTTTAAGCCATTGAAATACAATACTGTCCAATCAGCTTCATCCAACTATTATATTTATTCTTTTCACACACTTTTCGGCAAATTTCATTTTCCATCAATACACAGAACATCTTATCATAATCAAATGCAGCATTTTCTTTCCGCACAATAATATTTTTTCAAAGTAATCCTCTAATATAGTTGGCTCCTTTAAATGTTTCTCTCCCAATTCTGCATATCCAATGATTGCATTCATAGGGGTACGAATATCATGAGACATATTAAACAGAAATGTTGATTTTGCTTTATTAGCTGAATCGGCCAGTCTTGCAGCTTCCTGCAACAGTTTTTGCTGTTTCTGCTCATTTTCTTTTTGCTTCTTATATACAGAATATCCACAGGTACATAATATTAACAAAATACACGCTGTAATGCATCCCAGTACAATACTTAACTTATTCGTCTTCTCAACCATTCCATACGCTTTCTGCATATCCATTTCTATGCAGAAAGCACCTATCACTTCATTAGATTCATCATCCGCTGTCACAGGATAACAGGCTGTAAAAATAGGTCCCCATGTTGTATCAACAATATCCTGAGAATATACTGTTTTTCCAGAAAGTGCTTTTTCTATATAAGGAACCATCTCCTTTTCAATCGGATCACCTGGATGTCTGACGTCACCAGCCGATGGATCCAGTCCGTCTACAACGTAAATCAATCTACCGTCTTCATTTCTGTTTGCTGTGTAAATATATCTCGTAGAATTCAGCGTTCTGATTTCATTCATATATGTCGACATATTCTTGAATAGTTCTGTATTCTCATCAGCTTTACTTTTTATTTCATTAAAATCTTTTCGTCCCAGTCTGTCATTTACCAGCTTATGAACCGCATCTGCACTGGAAATATCTCGTTCAATTTCTGTTTTCAGAGCAGTTTGGGTATATGCTTGTTGTAAAATAAAAGTATATGCAACAACAGCCAAAATCACCATTGCCAGAAGGAATACCAACCGTCCCTCAAAAATTTTCCAATGATTTACCGGATTTTGATCTTTTCTTTTTTGTTTTATATAGCTATTTTTCATCATCGTATTTCACATGCCTTTTGCCTCATAATCATTCATGACAGGCATTTTGCTTTCTCAACTCTTCGCTTATGGTCTGCTTAATTTTTTTATCATCCAACGGCTTTGCAAGATGTGCGTTCATTCCTGCTTCCATACACCTTTCGGCATCTTCCCTGAATGCATTTGCAGTCATAGCAATGATAGGGATTGTTTTTGCATCTTGCCGTTCCAGGTCTCTTATTGTTCTTGTAGCAGTAAGACCATCCATCACCGGCATCATAACATCCATTAAAATAACATCGTATGTTCCCGGTTCGGAAGCTTCAAAATGCTGAACAGCTTCTAACCCATTGTTCACTGTTTCTACTTTAGCTCCATTTTCCGTCAGCATAAATTCTGCTATTTCCACATTCAGCTCATTATCTTCAACCAGCAATACCCGGATATCTGATATATCTGCATCAAAATCTTCTTTTTCTTCTGACCGTGCATTCGTATCAATTTTAAATGGAAGTATTACAGTAAAACAGCTTCCTTCACCAAGCTTGCTTTCAACTGTTATGGTTCCGCCCATCTTTTCTACAAGTTGTTTCACAATAGGCATTCCCAGACCTGTCCCATTATAATCAGAACGTGGGGAATTATCTGCCTGTACAAATGGAGTAAACAATTCATTTTTTATAAATTCTTCTGACATTCCAATTCCATTATCTTTTATTTTAAATTCACATGTCATGTGATCTTCTAATCTTTCAATCGTTCTCATACTCATGTAAATAAAACCATTCACCTTATTGTACTTCATACTGTTTGTAAACAGATTCATCAATATTTTTTTCAGATGAACTGCATTGCTCCAAACATATATACCACTGTAATCATCATGTTCTCCTATAACATGAAGTCCTTTTTCTTCTGCCTGAAAAGATAGTGACTCCGTGATTTCCTGACATACCTGATCCAGATTGATGGATTCATCACCAAAAACCACTGTATCTGATTCTAACTTTGCCATATCTAAAACATCATTTATCAATGATAGTAGCAGCTTCGATGACTCATATATTTTATTCATGCAATCCTTTGCCCGCTCAGCATCATTTCCGCTTTTCTCAAGAATCGTAAGCATGCCAATAATACCATTGATCGGTGTTCTGATATCATGAGACATATTATTTAAAAAGGAGGTCTTAGCCTTATTGGCACTTTGCGCTTCTGCAAGTGCATTATGTAATTCCTGCTGTTTTTCTTCAAGTTCCTGATTCAGCTTCAATGCCTGCTCAGCAGACTTCTTGGATTTTTCTTCCGCACGTTTTGATTTTTTCAAAGAATCAAGAATGATACACAGAACAACGAAAAAAGAAATTCCAGCGATAAGTGAAACTGTCAGTAAATTGTCCTGAACAAAATCCTTCGCTGTAACTTTTCGTGAGGAAGCATTATACGAAACTACTGCACCTGAAAACTGAGTTGTAGGCATAGATGTCAGTGTTTTATTCAGAATGGACAAAAGAACCGGTTCTCCCTGCTGAACAGCAAATGGAACATCAGCTTCTTTTGTCAGGAAAACACTATGAAGCTTATTATTTTTCAAATAGTCTGAAACAGTACCTGAATTGCTTACAATACAATCCGTCTCCCCTTTCTGCATTGCTTTTACTGCTGCATCTGATGTTTCATATTCCACAACCTTCCATTGCGGATAATTGTATGAAAGATATGCTTTCAATGCAAAATCATCTTTTTCAACGGCAACTATATTCTCTTTATTTTCATCAAAAGAATCCTTTGCCGTAATTGCTGCCATATTGAGAGTCAACAGCGTATCCGACAAAGCAAATCCATTTGTTTCTGCAAAGTATGGATTCTGGTTTGCATGAAAAATCAGGTCTATTTTTCCATCCTGCAATGCCTGAAGCAGTTCACTTCTTGTCTCATATCCATTTAATTCAAATTCCAGAGTCTGACCTTGCAGACAGTTTTCTGCAAGATCCACATAATCTGTAATAACACCTGTCAGTTTACCTGTTAATGGATCTACACTGCTGATACCTCCATCCTGATTCAGATACCCTATCCGGATTGCACCATGCTGCCCGATCCACTCACTTTCTTCTTTTGAAAGAAACGAGCTGCTCTGTGCAGAAAGATAACGCCTGTAGAGATCATCTGTGTAAAATGGATTGTCATCCTTGATTCTGCGCATAGCACTATCCAGTGCTTCTTTGATATCCGGACGTTTGGGATTTATGGCAAAATAGATTTCTGTCTCTCCAATACTTGTAACAGGCGAAATATCAGATTCTTCCCAACGGGATTCTTCTACTGAAACGAAGCAGTCAATTTCATGTTTCGACAGTTTGTCCATAACTTCTGCGGTATTAGAAACATTGATATGCTTCGTATGCAGACCATATTTTGATTCCCATTCATTAAGCACATCCTCCACTATATTATCTTTAGACACACCAATATTTTTTCCCTCAAAAGAATCCAGATTTCCTGCTGTAAGATCCTTATTGGATGCATCCGTATAGATGTAATATTTCTCTTCCCCCATAGGCATATCGGAAAAAAGCATATTTTCAGCACGTTCGTCTGTATAGGAAATGCCACCAAGAATATCAATCTCTCAATTTTCCAACTGTGTAAAGCAGTTTTTCCAATCACTTGTTATGTATTTATATGTCCATCCTGCATAACCTGCAATATCTTGAAGATACTCATAACCATAGCCGCTTCTTTCTCCCTTTTCATTGACTACATTATAAGTTTCCTCAAAAGATCCTACCCGGATAACATGATCCGAATTTTCTTGAGCAGATGTGGAAACAGGAAAAACAACCAAGCATATCATTGTGCAAAATATAAAATAACAAAATTTGAAATTTCTTATATTCTGTACTAATTTGCGCTTCTTCATCTTTCTCCCACCCTCCAGTCTACAGTCGCTTGCTTGCAGATTTTAATTTTACATTCATTAATGTTCAATACCCCACAACATTTTTATAAATATCTTTGCGACAGCTTCTGCTGTACTTTTACTATAATTATACTCTACAGCCAACTTGTTTCAATTTACTAACAGAGTAATTACATTCTTTTACTCTTTATTATATAATTCAATTGTATGTTCACAAATCGTTTTTTTCACTTTTTCAATATCCAAAGGTTTAGCTAAATGTGCGTTCATTCCTGCATCTAAACATCTTTGTACATCTTCTGCAAAATCATTGGCGGTCATTGCAATAATCGGAATTATTCCTGCATCTGGTCGATTTAATGCCCGGATTGCTTTAGTCGCTGTCAATCCATCCATTACCGGCATCATAATATCCATAAGTATTGCATCAAATGTACCCACCGGATTATTATTAAATAATTCGACAGCCTGCTGTCCATCATTAACCATTGTAATTATTGCACCTTCATCTTCTAAAAGTATTTCTGCAACCTCGGCATTCAACTCATTATCCTCTACTAACATGAGATTTAAACCGTGAATGCTATTCTCTTTATCCGCCTCTTCTTTCTTAGATTTTTCTGGTGCAGCTCCCATCTCAAAAGGCAATTCAACTACAAAAGTGGATCCCTTTCCCACTTCGCTGGTAACAGAAATCGTGCCTCCCATTTTATCAATCATTTTTTTCTCAATAGCCATGCCAAGTCCGGTTCCATGATAATTGCTCCGGGCATCAGCTCTTTCTTGTGCAAACGGTTCAAAAATATTTGTCGCAAATACAGCGGATTCGTTATAACGTACGGATGTACCCAAATACTATCTTCTGAAAAATCCACTGAAATTCCCTTATCCAGAGCACTTCCATCTATAATAGCTTTCATATCATAGAAAACATCAGGTAAACAGACTAATTCTGATGATAATTCTTCCCTGCCATCCTCCAATTTACTCATTTGTAAGACATCATTAATCAAAGATAACAGATGGTTTGTCGCCTTTTCCATTTCTTTGTAATTTTCACGTACTTCATTTTAGCTTTATAATTTTATTCATGAAATTATTTTTTCTCATCTATAATATCTCCCACTGATGCAACATACTTCTTATTTCGATATATCCAAAAATAATATCACCAATCAAGAGAGATATCCGACAATTCCTATATATCCATCTTTCTTTAAAGGAGACCATAAGGTATGCAGTTTCAGATCATACATCTGCCTTTTATTTTCCACCTTTGCCATTAACTGCAATGAGATTTCTGTATTCTGTATTGATGTCTGGTCCAGTAACGCTCTGATATGTTGAATATCTTCACTGCTTACTTCGAACAGTTTGAATATATCAAACTTCGGATCATCTCTCTGACACAGTATCTGCCGGTTTCCGTTAATTATAATCAGCCGACCTGAAATTGCATTATACTCAATGGAAATTTTGCCACTGTCCATTTTAAAAAACTCTATCTTTTCCTGCATAAGCTTAATGACACACTGCGAATAATTTTTACGGGGTAAAGACTTTTCCTTTAGTATTTCGTCAGAGAGCCTCTGTGCTTCATAATACTGTTTATTATCATCCGTTTCATTCGTATACATCTTGGAAAACTGAAGGCTTAGTTCTTTCAGGCACTTAAGAAGAACCGGATTGAACTGCCCGCATTGCCCGTCCAGAATCATCTTGATTGCGGTATCATGCTCAAATGCTTTCTTATAACATCGTTCACTGGTAAGAGCATCATAAACATCCACAATAGACACCACCTGTGCAGAAATTGGTATTTTTTCACCTTTCAGACCATCCGGGTAACCCTTTCCATCCCATCTTTCATGATGCCATCTGCAGACTTCCCATGCGGTATGTACCAGTGGATGATCTTGTAAAAAATGCATGTCCCGGATCATGGATGCTCCAATCTCACTATGGGTTTTCATAATTTTAAATTCTTCATCGGTCAGTCTTCCGGGTTTATTCAGTATTTCTTCCGGAATGCGTATTTTACCAATATCATGAAGCGAAGATGCAGTTGTAATTATAGCAATATCGGTCTCCGTCAGATGATATGCATCCGTTGTTTTTACCAGTTGCCTCAGCATCATTTCCGTCGCAGTCCGGATATGTAAAATATGTTCGCTGCTCTCACTGTTGCGTGATCCTAATACATTGCTCAGAATCCTGATCATAATATTATTATTTTCTTCTTTTTCATAAACCTGATCAACGACCACATTGATCAGGCGCTTTTGATTTGCATATAGCCCCAAAGTATTTTGAACTCTCTTTTTTACGATAACAGAGTCAAATGGCCGTGTAATATAATCTGTGATTCCCATCTCATATGCTTTACGCATAGTCTCAACAGATTCTTCCGAAGATATCATAATTACAGGAGTTTCTTCAATGCATTGGCTTAGTTTCATCCATTTCAGGACTTCAAATCCATCCATCTGTGGCATATTGATATCTAAAAGCATCAGATCAATTCCAATATTTTCTCCTATCATCTGGATTGCCTGATTTCCATTTTCAGCTTCCAGATAATCATAGGTTTCTCCAAGAAATTCTTTCAATATATCCCTGTTAAACTTTGCATCATCGACAATCAGTATTTTTTGTCTTTTATTCATATTTTCTATTTCCTTTATTCTTGTGGTCTTTAGAAATCCTATAAATTAAAAAAGACACTCCCTATCGATAGTTTTTTAATCACTTTCCTTAAGAAGGCTAATTATATTTCTTGCATAACTGTTTATTTTTATACATATTAGCATCTGCATCATCCAATAACATCTGCATTGTACACGACATATTATCGGAGGATAATGCCCATCCGCATGCATAGTCGATTGGTATTTGATTTTCATAACTATTTAATCTATCTTTTTCTCTGTACAAGGATTTCAATATTTCCTTAATTTCCGCCTCACTTGTATGATGAATGACTGCTATAAACTCATCTCCGCCATATCTTCCAACAAAATCCTTTTCTGGAATAACACTGCGCAAAAGCTTTGAGAAATTCATTATTAATTGATCTCCTGCGGAATGTCCCATTGTATCATTTACAGTTTTTAGATTATTTAAATCAAACATTATGCATGCTGTAGAATCTGTAATTATATCTTTTTTATTAAGAAGCTCTTTACAGGCATTTTTATTTGGCAGCCCAGTATGGGCATCTACGAATGCTTTCTGTTCCAGCAGTCTGTTTTGCATTGCCATCTGCATTGCCTTTAGAGTCTGCATAATAACCAATATCACCAGAATCAACATATCAAGTGCCGACAAAAGCTCTATAGTACGAATCTTTATAGCGATCTTTTCTGAATAGCTTTCTGCGGCAGAGACAGTTTCATCTGCCATCGTAAAATATATTTCACTCATATTAACAATGTCTGTATTTTCGTATCCCTTATTTCTTACTGCTTCAATTTCTGTTTTCAATTTATCCCAGTAATCACTCTGGATTTTCAATTTCCCCTGATATTCTTCGTCATTGAGTTTTACCAGATTATAATGTCCATCCTGATATCTCAATCCAAGAAGAATATCATCCAAATATTTAATTAATTCATCATTTTGGTTTCCTGTAATTTCTAATTTTACTTCGCGCTGTGTAGCTCCACGTACCAGACCTGCATAATTTATTACGCGTGCCGTCCCCTGCAGCCTGCTAATCTGAATCATCATAAAAATAACAAGAACCACTAATATCAATATAAGGAAACTCTGTATAATACCTATTATATTTTTATTTTTCTTGTTTGTCTGCATTTCACAATTTATCCCGAATCTCAAATAATATTCATTTCAATAACTATGCTATTCATTTACTTTCTCCCTATATTAGGAACAAATACTTTTAATAGTCTTTTTCATCTTTTCAATATCCAAAGATTTCGCCAAATGTTTCCGTTCAAAAGCGCCACACGCATACCGTTGTAAGTGCTGTAATTGCCGTCCACAATCGTGCTGTTGTCACTGCGGACGGTCAGCATCCCATGATTGGTTCCGATTGGACGTGAAAAATCAAACTTTTCTTCTCTGTCCGGTGTTTTGCGGGCAGATGTTACCATGTCGATCTCGCCATCTTCAAGCATCTGCTGCATAGCATCCGAGATAAGCTGTTTCTGGATTCTCCCTATATTTTTCATAGACTGCAGCTATCTGATTAACATCGGTACTTTTTTCATATGCTCCCATATCATGAAACTCATCACATTCTGTGGCAAAATATTCCAGATAAGGTTCTTTCTTCGGTGGCATATTGTTGAGGACGTTATCAATCATGTTATAATTCGCCCTTCGACTAGCTCTTTGATCGCCTTCGGCAGGATTGCAGAGGTGCGCAGTAGAAGTATGTCATGCAATTGCATGACGCGCACCTCGCAGCAAGAATGCCGAGGCATTCTTGAATCTGACACTAATTCAAAATAATCCACATGACTTCTTTTGCTCCCTATGTTATACTTGCATCTGGTGATTTCATTTTAAGAGAGGATTTTTACAAATGATACGAAAATTATACTCATTTTTCCAGAAAGAGACTGTTTTATCTATCTCTGTGATTCTGGCTGTTTTTTCGATGTTCTGGATAAAACCGGACCACACTTATATTTCTTATATTGATTTTCGAACCCTCGGTCTTTTATTTTGTCTGATGACAATTGTAGCAGGGCTGAAAGAGATTGGCGTTTTTGATTTTCTGGCAGAAAAAATGTTGTTAAAAGCCCACGGAACAAAAGCAATTGTAACACTGCTCGTACTGTTGTGTTTTTTCTTTTCTATGGTAATTACAAATGATGTTGCTCTGATTACATTTGTGCCTTTAGCACTCATCATGTTGCATAAATTACCGGAAGAACTGACCGAATACTGGCTTATAAAAGTAGTTGTCATGCAGACGATTGCTGCAAATCTCGGAAGTATGCTGACTCCTATCGGAAATCCACAGAATCTTTATCTTTACGCCCAGGCTGATATGTCTGCTTTCGCATTAATACGATTAATGCTTCCTTATTCTGTCGTTTCCTTGATATTGTTACTGTTCTGGATTAGGTTTGCCGCATCCAAAGCTCCAAAAATGAGCAAAAAGAACGATATATCCCTGTCATTTTCTAATACTTCCGAACATCATAGGGAAAATATTCTGAAAAGTACTGCAAACCGAAAAACAGAATATCTCGTTGCATACTTGTTACTTTTTGCAGCCTGTCTCCTGACCGTTGCACATATTCTCGACTTTCGGATTCCGCTCCTTTTGGTTGTTCTTTATGTCATAATTCGCAACCACACTTTGCTTGGGAAAGTCGATTACTCTCTTCTGGCAACCTTTACTGCATTATTTATTTTTATTGGAAACCTTGGACGTATTTCTCAGTTCAGCCATTTTCTCAGCAGTATTATGACCGGACGTGAGACAATCACTGCAATTCTGGCAAGCCAGGTCATGAGCAATGTGCCAGCTGCGATTCTGCTGTCTGGTTTTGCAAATAACTACACATCCTTGATCATCGGCACCAATATCGGCGGACTTGGAACACTGATTGCCTCTATGGCAAGCCTCATTAGCTTTAAATACATTGCAAAAGAGAATCCTCACCTGCGTGGAAAATATTTCACTTTATTTACAGTTGCAAATATTCTATTCCTGGCAATTTTACTTTTGCTAATCAAATGCCTTACAGCATTTTAAGCCAGCTATTTTGAATCTTATACTTTTTATTTCGCCGCCTTTGTTGAGCAGCTACCATAATTTTTCACTTTATTTTTCTTTATATTTCTCTGTCAGTTCTGCTACTTTTTTGCTGTAAGCATCGCCCTGTTTCTGCTGTTTGAGCTGGCTCTTGATCTGTTCTTTCACCTCGTCAAAGCTGGATTCTGCCGCATCTTTTTTCTCCTCAACTTTAATCAGGTGATATCCGAACTGTGTTTTCACAGGTCCGACTACATGCCCAATCTCTGCTGCAAATGCTGCATCCTCAAATTCCTTGACCATCTGTCCTTTGCCGAATTCTCCAAGGTCTCCGCCTCTCTGTCCGGAAGGGCATGTAGAAAATTCTTTTGCTGCGTCTTCGAATACTTTCTCACCGCTTACAATAGATTCCAGAATCTGATTACATTTTTCCTCGGAATCTGTAAGGATATGCTTTGCGTGAACAGTTGCCCCTTTTTTAAACTGAGACTTATTTGCTTCATAATAATCTTTGACTTCCTCGTCAGTCACTTTCACACTATCAAATAACTGCTTCATAGCAAGGCGTGCAAGAATATCTTTTCTTGCATTCTCCATTACACTCTTGTATTCTTCCGTCTCATCTAACTTCAGATCTTCTCCGTATTTTGCAAATGAATAAAGTGCTTCCAACTGCTCCTGGCACTGTGCACGGAACTGCGGATTAGATGCATATGCCTGCTGCTCTCTCGGAAGGCTCTTTATAAATGCATCGACCTCTTTATCTGTAATTTCGTGTCCGCCTACAACGGCTAATACTTTCTGATCCATAATCTTATATTCTCCTTTTATCATGTCAAGGGTCTTATTCATAATTTGTCCGCCGCCCCTGACATTTCATTCATGTACGTAAAGCGGACAACTCCTGTATATTATACTACATACCCGTACCTGAATACCAGTCTAATTTTCCACCACTGCTCCTCACGCCACAGCTCCTCTTTGCACCAGCCAGGACATCCACAGAAGCACTGCCACGCCTAACAGTGCACAGAACAATAAGGAAAATCAAATACATAGTACTGTGAAATCAAAGTAAATATTTCTATCAACAGAACCTTTTATGACAACATCTCTTTCACACAAGTACTCCGATAATCACTCGGTGATATTTTATATCTTTCTTTAAATACTCGGTTAAATGTCCTCTGACTTTCAAATCCACTATCCAGACAAATGTTTGTAATAGAATCACTCGTATTTTCCAAACGATGGCATGCATAGTTCAGCCTTGCATCGTTAAGATATTGATTAAAGTTTCTGTGGAATGTTTTGGAAAAGAGTCTGGATAAAACATATTTGCTCACCCCCAGATCTTTTGCCATCTCTTCCAGAGAAAACTTCTTCTTAAAATTTGCTGATATATAGGAAACTGTCTGGTAAATAAGATCATTGCTCCCCACACTACTCTTTTCTACCAAATTTAATTTTCCTATGCAGCGTGCCAACACAATTTGAAGATATGCCTGTGCAACAGTAATATCCGACTGTTCTGTCTCTAAAATTGCATTTATAACCCTATATACCTCCGGTTCAACCTTTTCCGCTTTGATGATTGGGTATTCAGGAGCCATGGATTGCATGATATCTGCAAATTTGACTATCGTAAATGGCGATGCAATCAGATAAGTCGCTTTATTTACACCGGGTGTCAGTACCTGATAGTGATGAATAACATCTGGAAATACAAAGCCTATATCTCCTTTTTCCATATGGTATAGTTCCTGTCCGACACCAAGTTCTAATGCCCCACTTGTTACACAAACGATCTCCAGTGCATTATGAAGATGTGGTTCAATATGTTTTGACTTCCTATTTATTGCTATAATCTCCTCTTTTGTGTCAACATATTTTAACTGCATGAAATACTCCCCTTTGCAACATTTGTCTATATCTTCTTTCGATTTGGCAAGCAATTCTTTTACACCTATCTTATAATCAACTTGTAAATAAGGAAAGGAGGAATTGCAAATGAGCAACCTAAAAAAATATCTGAATGACCTTTTAGTATTCTACACTGAATATTTTGAGCATCCTTACCATGTATAAATACTAAAAGGACTATTTTGTGAAAACTGTATATTTTCTTAAGGCCATTTCACAAAAATGAAGTGGTCCTTTTTTATTTTCAAAATACAGTTCAATCACTTTATATATAGAAAAAAGCATTGTCTCATCGAGCAATGACCAGACAACGCTTTCTCCTGTCAATTCTAATTTATGTCTGATGCATCTGTTATTTCATCTGCAGCAATTCCTTTTTCTGCTTTCAGTTTTTTATTTGCATCTTCTACATTCATTCTTGAAAGTACAAACATAATCAATACATCAAAGATTAACGGAAGCCAAAGATACATAAACTGCATCATATCAAGTGCAGACTGCGGCTGAGTTGCATTTGTTCCGATATATCCACTGAACTCAAGCAGCCATCCAACAACAGCGGTTCCAATACCTCCACCGATTTTTACGCCAAGAGAAGTACAAGAGTACATCGTTCCGTCAATTCTCTTTCCCTGTGTAAGATAAGTGTATTCAGAGCAGGATGCGATAACTGCATTCATATCTCCCTGCCATGGTCCCTGACCTAAGGCTGCAAGAGCTGTAAATGCCATCATCAGCGGAACACTGCCCATATATCCTGCAACAACAACAAGTGCTCTACCGATGACTGCTAAGACATAACCTCTTAAGTTCAGTTTATACATACCTTTCCACTTACCAACTAATGTCGGTGTGAAAATCAGGGCAATGATCAGTGGAATATTTACTGCCCATGCAAATTGTCCAAACAAATTCTTATTTTTCAGTACCCATGTCATGTAATAAATGCCAGCTCCAATCATGGCACCATATAACTGCTGTAAAATATATGTTCCACAAATCATCATGTAATATTTGTTTTTAACAAGAAGCTTGAATGCCTGTACCATTCCGTACTTTTCATTATCATCCTTTACTGCTCCTTCGTTAAGTTCTTCCTCAGGAAGTTCCTTAACAGAAAGTGCTGAAATCGTATTTACGACAAGACCAATGATTGCATAGATAATAGCAACCGTTCTCCATGCTGCAGCATCTCCACCACATTTATCTACAAATCCAACTGTAATTGCCTGAATCAGAAGACTTGTTGAAAACGCAAAAATAAAACGGTAAGATCCCATCTGCACACGCTCTTTGCTGTTCTTTGTAATCAGTGACGTAAGTGCTGAATAAGCAATATTGTTTGCTGTATAAAACACACCATTTAACAGTGTGTAAGAGATAAAGAACCATGCATATTTAGCCGTTGTTCCCAAGCTGACTGGTACTGCAAAACAGCAGACCAGCGTAATGGCACAACCAATATATCCATATAGCATCCAAGGTTTCGCTTTTCCCATTTTACTGTGTGTTTTGTCAATCATTGATCCAAAAAATATATCCGTAAAACCATCAAATAGTTTTGATACGGCAATCAGGGTACCTACGACACCTGCAGCAAGTCCTACTGAGTCCGTCAAATAGACCATCATAAAAGATGTCAGGAACGCATAGACTACATTACCTGCAATATCGCCTGATCCATATCCAATTTTGTTATACCATTTCAAATACTTTTTTTCTTCCATCGAATTTCTTTGCTCCTCATCTTCATCGCACTTAGAATTTCAAGATGTCTAACAGAGTATGATGTCTAATTCTAATTTTTTCTCTGTTTTTGTCTGATTGCTCTGTATATCCGGACTTTACATTGCAATCAGACTATCCTTCTTTGTTTACGAGTTACATGAAACTTTATTATCCCTTTACATACGGTATCAGCGTAAACTGGAACCGGAATAATACATCATCAAATCGGTACTGATCCAATACAACTGGACCACAACTATTAGAACCAATGCCATTTAATGCGTAGTCAACGCAAAATACTACACTATCTGATTCTGTCAGTTCATAATTATGCGTTTTCTCCTCAAGTTCTTCCTGCGTATAATAAGAAGCATTGAATGAAAAGGCATTTTCCGAAGAGACCACAATTCCATATCGGCTGTTGTTAAGCTCTACACATTCACAATCATAATGGCTTCCATTTTCCTGTGGGCGAATATAATCCTCATGCAAATCATCTACATTTGCCTGATACAAACCGTGGCTCGCAGCCTGATGTTTGTCACAATAGCTTTCCTGTGGTCCCATTCCAAAGTATCGTACAGCTGAAAGTTTTTTATCCAGGAACATCCTCACACCAAATCTTGGCAGGTCCGGGAATTCATCATCTTTTGTTACTTCAATATCTGCATCAATCTTTCCAGCAGCTTCTATTTTCCATGTGATCGTCACATCAAGAATCTTCTGTACTGTCTCTGCCACAACGGATGCACGGCTTGTAATTTTCACACCATGCTTTCCCTGCACGACCTCTGTCGTGTAAGCTCTTGTATAAGCTTTATCATAATGGGCTTTCTTCCATTCAGACTTGATGTACATATCGTTATCTGTTGGAGCTCTCCAAATATTTAATTCCATTGGATGGTTCAAGTATTCCCGCCCTGCGAATTTCATCTCTGTAAAGAGTGCAGTACGTTTGTCTATGGTATAAGCAAATTCACGCCCCTTGATATGGATCTGTGTATCATTTTCATTTACCTGTAACTCAGAGTCCACTGCTGTTTTTTGTAGCCATTTCTCAGCAAGTTTACATTTTGCACCGTCTTTGCTTACCTCAATTTCATCGAATCCAAGAATATGGTCTTCATCCAACAGTGGCAATTCCTTTTTCAGATGGTAAATAAATTTTAAATAACATTTTCCACTCTCTGGCACATTGATTTTAAGGTTTATTTTTCCTTCACTGTGTGGTGCTGCTGAAACTTCTGGAAGTTTACCTTTGCTGATTACAAGCCCGTCCTGCGTCAGTTCATAACTGATCTTCACATAATCTTTCAAGTCATCAAAATCCATGTAGTTATGAAGCACCAGTTCTCCGCTTTCTTTGTCATAGGAAATAACCCTTGCCGGGCGATAAACATTCTTGTATTCCAAAAGTCCTGTATGTACCGTTCTGTCCGGATATACTAATCCATCCATACAGAAGTTGCCATCATGAATTCCTTCGCCATGGTCGCCCCCATAAGCATATATAGTCTTTCCATTCTCAGCAGTTCCATGAGCAATCGCATGGTCACACCATTCCCAGACAAAGCCGCCGCACATTTTATCATTATCCTGAATCATCTGGAAGTAATCTTCAAAATCTCCAGGTCCGTTTCCCATGCTGTGACAGTACTCTACCAAAAGGAAGGGTTTGCTTCCATCTTTATCCAGATATTCCTGAATTTCGGAAAGCGCTGGGTACATCCGGCTGTACACATCCAGATTGCTGTAATCATATGTTTCATCATAATTACGGTATCTTGCACTCTCATATTGTGTGATGCGGTCTGGATCAAAATTCTTTGTCCATTCCAGTGCTTTTTCAAAGTTGCAGCCATAAGCACTCTCATTTCCCATTGACCACATAACAATACAGAAACGGTTTTTGTCACGTTCCACCATGAGTTTTACGCGATCAACGATTGCCTCTTCCCATGCCGGATCATCTGCAATCATCTCATTCCATCGTTTGAACCGATTGTAATCGGTGTCTTCTTTTCTGTAAATCATAAATGGACCATGAGCTTCAATATCTGCTTCATCTATCACCATGAATCCATACTTGTCACACATTTCATAGAAAAATGGTGCGTTCGGATAGTGGCTGGAACGGATTGCATTAAAATTATACTGCTTCATTAACGTAAGATCGGTTGTGAGCTGTTCCAGACTGATTGTAAATCCAGTAACCGGATCGGAATCATGTCGATTGACACCACGGAATTTAATCTTCTGTCCATTTAGGTAAATGACCTGGTCTTTAATCTCTATCTTTCTTAATGCAATGTGATCTACAATTACTTCATTCTCTGTTTCAAGAATCAGTTTATATAGATATGGATTTTCTGTATTCCAAAGTTCCGGACTTGCAATTTCTAATACAGCTGTTCCTTCTTCAGCAATACTTCCTAGTGCTACAACTGCTCCGTTTCTATCTTCAATCGAAATTTTTACATTTAAGGGAGAGTAGAATTTCATTTCAATTTCTACTTTCGCAAGCATATCCTCAATTCTTGTTTTAATATGATAATCACTGATTGCCTGTTTTGGGCGTTTCAAAATGTACACATCCCGAAAAATACCACTCATACGGAATTTGTCCTGATCTTCCAAATAGGAACCATCACACCATTTCATTACCAACACTGCCACCGTATTCGTTCCATCCTGAAGTACATCGGTAACATCAAACTCACTGGTCATATGGGAAACCTGGCTGTATCCTATGTAAGAGCCATTGATCCATACATAAAAGCAACTGTCCACTCCTTCAAAGTTCAAAAAAGCTTTTGATGCTTTCTCATCTCTGCTGTACTCAAAAGTATGTACATAAGCTCCACACGGAATATCCTGTGGCACATATGGTGGATCAAACGGAAACGGATACCGGATGTTTGTATACTGGTGTGTATCATATCCTGCCATCTGCCATACACTTGGAACCTGAATCTCATCAAAATTTTCTGTATCATAATTCTTCTCAAAGAAAGAATCCTGAATGTCATAGATGCTGTTAAAATACTGGAATTTCCAAGTTCCATTCAATAACTGCATACGATCTGATTCTTCTCTGTGTTCCACCAAGTTATCCATTCTTTTGGATGCCGGAATATAATAGGATCTGGCTGGCATTGTGTTTTCGTGCAGTACGCTTAGATTTTCATAATAACGTGGTACGATCATAAATAGCTCTCCTCCAATACATATACTTTTTTGTTCTTTGTTTCCCTAAAGCAAACCTTATACTTTACTTTTTTGTTTACGTTCCTTAGTTATACTATATATAGCTTATCCTAATCCGCAAAATATGTCTATGAATTGGATTAGACAAAATATGCACTAAATGATACAATGATAAAAAGTGCGAAAAGAGGTGCTGTCCTATGTATTTGAACACCGGTTATTTGAACCACTCACATATGGATTTCAAAGACAAAAGTCGTCCGCTGATTGTAGGTAGCTGTGGTACTTACCGTCTTTCCAGACATTCCAAACTTCCTACCTACCGTCCAAGGGGGCGTCTAGATTATCAGATTATCTATATCACTGCTGGTTGTGGACATTTTCATTTTGATAATGTAAATAACGAAACGATTGTTCCAGCCGGCAACATTGTACTGTACAGACCGAAAGAACTTCAGAAATATGAATATTACGGAGAAGATAAGACAGAAGTATACTGGATTCACTTCACAGGAAGCAATGTGAAAAATATCTTACGTCAATATGGGTTCCCGGATAAAGAACGTGTCTTTCAAGTGGGTACGTCTAATGAATATGAACATATTTTCAAACGTATCATTATCGAGCTCCAACGCTGTCAAGATAATTATGAGGAAATGCTTGTCCTTTTGCTACGTCATCTTCTGATTAGTTTCCACCGGGAACTGACAAGAGAGCACATATTAAAAAATGAATATCTTGATCATGAGATGGATAATGCTGTTACCTTTTTCAGTGAAAACTACAATCAAAATATCAATATTGATGATTATGCTGCCTCACGAGGCATGAGTGTCAGCTGGTTTATCCGAAATTTCAAAAAATATACCGGTTCTACACCAATGCAATTCATTGTGGGAATCCGTATCAACAATGCTCAGATGTTACTTGAAACAACAACTTATTCCATCAATGAGATTTCTAAGATTGTCGGATATGATAACCAGCTTTATTTCAGCCGGCTTTTTCACAAGCTGAAAGGATATTCGCCAAGAGAATACCGAAAAATAAGAAATAAGTTATGAAATCTATAATGTCATAAAAACTAAACGCAAAAAAACCTTGAATCATCCCATTTTCATAGGAAATTCAAGGTTTTTCGTTGATTTACATGATAATAATACGGTTCAAATTCTTATGCGAACTGTAAGATTATGCGTTCATCTGAGCTGCAACTTCTGCTGCAAAGTCCTCATTCTTTTTCTCAAGACCTTCACCAGTCTCGAAACGAACGAATCTCTTAAGCTCTACAGGTGTTCCAACTTCTTTGGATACCATCTCAAGATACTTAGCAACTGTCTCTTTGTTCTCAGCTTTTACATACTCCTGCTCTAACAGGCAGATCTCTTTGAGCTCTTTTGCAAGACGTCCAGTAATCATCTTCTCGATGATGTTCTCTGGCTTGTTCGCATTCTTAGGATCATTCTTAGCCTGAGCGATAAGAATCTCTTTCTCGTGCTCTTTGTACTCTTCCGGTACATCATCAGTAGATACATACTTCGGATTCAGAGCTGCTACCTGCATAGCAACGTTCTTAAGAGCCTCTTTAACTCTCTCGTCATTGTTCTCTGTCTTAGCTTCTACTAAAACACCAATCTTTCCTGCTGCGTGGATGTAAGATACAACGATTCCATCCTCAGATACGATTTTCTCAAATCTTCTGATGTTCATGTTCTCACCAATCTTAGCGATCATAGCTGCAAGTTTCTCATCTACTGTCATAGATGTATCAAGTGCCCATTTTTCAGCCTTGAATGCATCGATATCAGCTGCATCTGTGTTTGCTGCCTGCTCAACAACTTCTTTAACAAATGTCTGGAATACTTCATTCTTTGCTACGAAGTCTGTCTCAGCATTAACTTCTACGATTGCTGCAACTTTATCACCATCTTTGATAGTTGTTGCTACAAGTCCTTCAGCGGCAATTCTTCCTGCTTTCTTCTCAGCAGTAGCAAGTCCCTTCTCACGAAGGAATTCAATAGCTTTGTCAAAATCACCATCTGTTGCAGAAAGTGCCTTTTTGCAGTCCATCATTCCTGCTCCGGTCATCTCTCTTAATTCTTTTACCATACTAGCTGTAACTGCCATCTTTTTTGTCCTCCAATTAATTAATGTAATTAATCAATATTATCTGGTTCTTACTCTTCTGTTGCCTCTGCTACTTCTTCAGCTGCTTCAGCTTCCTCGTATACGTCAGCGCCAGCCTCGCCCTGATTAGCTTCGATAACAGCATCTGCCATCTTAGAAACGATCAGTTTTACTGCACGGATTGCATCGTCATTTCCTGGGATAACATAGTCAAGCTCTTCTGGATCACAGTTTGTATCAGCGATACCGATAAGTGGAATTCCAAGTGTGTGAGCCTCCTGAACACAGATTCTCTCTTTCTTAGGATCTACTACGAAAATAGCATCCGGGATTTTCTTCATCTCTTTGATTCCGCCAAGGTTCTTCTCAAGTTTCTCCCACTCTTTTTTGATCTGGATAACTTCTTTCTTAGGCAGTACATCAAATGTTCCATCCTCAGACATTCTCTCAATCTCTTTGAGACGGGCAATTCTGCTCTTGATTGTCTTGAAGTTTGTAAGCATTCCTCCAAGCCATCTCTCATTTACATAATACATTCCGCAGCGCTCTGCTTCTACTTTGATTGCATCCTGAGCCTGTTTCTTTGTTCCTACGAAAAGGATTGTTCCGCCCTGTGCTGCAATATCAGATACTGCATAGTAAGCCTCATCAACTTTTCCTACAGATTTCTGTAAGTCGATGATATAGATACCATTTCTCTCTGTGTAGATGTAAGGAGCCATCTTAGGGTTCCATCTTCTTGTCTGATGTCCAAAGTGAACACCTGCTTCTAAAAGCTGCTTCATTGAAATAACGCTCATGTTTCTTTCCTCCAATTGGTTTTTTTACTTCCGCACCGGTATACGTCCTTGAAACCAGTCTCTTTCTTTTGACTGGCACCGTCTCAGACAGCCATGTGCGTGCTTTTTTGCGACCTTAAAATGATATCATAAAACCCTTGCGAATGCAAGGGTTTTTCAAAAACATCATATCGGATTTTTGCATGTTTTATATTTTATATTTTTACAATATCCGTAATTTTTACTACCAGTAACGTCTTACAGCAACAATCATTCTGTAATATGCGTTGGACGTTTTTATTCCACCTGCCGGATAAGGTTTACTGTTGGAAGCATGTACAATCTGTCCTCCACCAATATAAATTGCGACATGCCCCTCATAACAGACCACATCTCCCGGCATCATATCTGAAACAGCTACAGCTTTTCCGCCATAACGAAGTGATGTGGAATTTCTCGGTGTAGATATTCCAAATTTTGCATGAATCTGCTGCACAAACCCAGAACAGTCAATTCCATTCGTCAGACTGTTTCCTCCATATACATACGGATTCCCTATGTATTCACAGCCTTTGTTGGCAATCTTCTGTCCAGCAGATGCATTGTCCGGCTTGCTTGTATTAGAAGAATTTCCTGTTGACGGCTTTGTCGTTGTCCCTGTATTTCCGGTCGTTGGTGTGGCCGTACCTGTATTTCCGGTTGACGGTGTTGTCGTACTTACATTTCCAGTCGATGGCGTCGTTGTATTCCCCGTTGACGGTGTTGTATTTCCTCCGGTTGGCTTTGTCGTGCCTGTATTGGCTGCTGGACCCACCTGATTAGCCGATGAAACATTTCCCGTCTGATTTTCACTCTTACTCTGAGCTATTTGCTGCTCTTCCTGCATTCTTGCTACTTTTGCATCTGCCTCTGCCTGCGCACTTGCAAGCTGGCTGTCAAAATCTGCGATCTGGGCACGCATCTGGGTTAAAGTTGATTCTAAATTTGCCTGTTGTGAACTCATCTCCTGCGCCATGACTTCCATATCTGCCTGTTCACCTTCAAGTTCTGTTTTCAAATTCGCAACTTCTTCTTTTGTCTGCACATATTCCATTAGTTTGTTTCGGTCATAACCATGAACTTTCTCGACATACTCAGACTTATTGACTAAATCCGAATAGGATGTTGCAGTCAGAATAGCCTCTGCAAATGATGCATCACCATTTTCATACATATATTTTATACGAAGCTTCATATCTTCATATTGCTTTTGCTCATTCTCTTGCGCAACTGCAAGGTCTTGTCCAACCTCACCAATTCTCACCTGCTGATTCTCAATGTCTTGTTGCAGCGCCTTATAGCTGACCAACAATGAAACCAACTGGGAATTGATACTATCTGCCTGTGCCTCAACCTCACTTTTCTGATTTTCCAGTGTTTCCACCTGATTCTCCGGTTCCGCAAATACTGGTGTTACAAACACTGTCGTAACAAATAAAGTGCTCACTGCAGCAGAGGCAATAAGCGCCCGAGCAACTCGTACTTTCATTTTCTCACCCTTCCTTATTAATTACCCTTTTACATTCAGGTTTCTCCCCCGCCCGAATGTTATACTCCTCATTTGCCTTATACGTTCAGAATACAATAATTTTACTGAATTATCAATAATGAAATTGTTTTTTTCAGACATTTTCAAATGTGACTCACCTATGGTTCAAATATGACTCAATTCAAGAATGCCTCGGAGTTTTTATATCATGGAAATTGTAATTTTCTAAAGATGTTGGGGGCAAAAGCCCCAACTATGATGCCTACGGATTGTTTCGTGCTTTGCACTCCCACTGGCATCATGATATTAAAAATGCCAGGATTCAAAAGAAATCCTGGCAAATAAATTCAATATTCTTTTATTAAGGACGTACG
This sequence comes from Dorea sp. 210702-DFI.3.125, assembly GCF_020560945.1. NCBI lineage: Bacteria > Bacillati > Bacillota > Clostridia > Lachnospirales > Lachnospiraceae > Dorea > Dorea sp. 210702-DFI.3.125. The sequence goes on along the minus strand of NZ_JAJCNF010000012.1, from coordinate 55,903 downwards.
ATTCTCATATTAGAAGGGACACTTGCTACTTTTACTACATCACCTGTATGTGGTGCATGGATCATCTGACCATTTCCAATGTAAATTCCACAGTGTCCGGATCTTACACACACATCTCCAGGCTGTGGGTTACTCACTGTCGGAAGGGCATTCAATGACGCTGATGTGCAGGAACGTGAATATCTACCTGTCAGGCAGAAACCTACAAGACCTGAACAGTCAAAGGAATTCGGTCCTGTCGCTCCCCATACATACGGTTTTCCAAGTGCAGATTTTGCACGGGACACTGCGTCTCCTGATACATAACTTGGAGCATTGTTGCTTGTTCCTTTATTGGAACTATTTCCCTTATTGCTATTACTTGAGCTATTGCTTGATGAGCTGGAAGAATTATTCCTGTTCGATGCAGCCTGCTGTCTTGCTGCTTCTGCTGCCTGTCTTGCTGCTTCTTCCTGCTGTCTCTTCAGCTCTTCTTCCGCCGCCTTACGCTCAGCTTCTTCGATCTGCTGATCCAGATCAGACACCTCTGCCTGCTTAGATGCGATCAGGTTATCAAGTTTCGACTCCTGTGACTCATACTCTGTCTGCATACTTTCAAGCTGTGACTGTTCTTTTTCCAATTGATCTTTCAGATCAGAAATCTTCTGCTTTGTCTCTACGTACTCCTGTAATTTCTGTCTGTCGTAATTATGTACATTACTTACATATTCCGCTTTGTTGACCATATCAGAGAAATCCTCTGAACCAACTAAGCTTTCTACAGCACTCTGATCACCAGCTTCGTACATATACTTAATACGAACCTTCATATCTGCATACTGTTTCTGTTCTTCTGCCTCGGCATCTTCCAGATCTGACTGTGCCTGAATAATCTCTTCACCTTTACTGCTAAGTTGAGACTCCAGCTCCGTAATCTTTCCCACTACTGTATTAAGCTGGGTCTGGAGTGAACTTACTTCATTCTGTGCGGACTCTTTGCTCTTTTTCAAATCGTCAACAGATGGATCTGCAAAAACCGGTGTCACAAGTACAGAACTGGCAACTGCCGCCGCCAGAATTCTCTTACCTATTTTGTTCATATTCATCTTCCCTCTTTTAATTATTTTTCTTTCGAAAACGCCCCATCGTTATTATACACATTTTTCATAGTTTACGCAACCCGCTACAAATTTGACGCAATCTTTATCATTTTGTGTCCATTTTTTTACCATTTCAGATACAATTCCATCAAAGATGTCTAGATATGCTCTTGTATATGACAAATGCCAGTCCTTTCAAAAAAGAACTGGCATTAAATTATTCATTTTCTTATATACTTTATGGACGAACGTACCACATATTAGATGGTACTGCAGATATTTTCACTACATCTCCTGTGTGTGGTGCATGAATCATCTGACCTCCACCTATATAAACACCTACATGCCCAACTCTTACACAAATATCTCCTGGCTGTGGATTACTTACCTTAGTCAATCCAACGAAATCACTGGAGCTATATGTATGTGAATATCTTCCTGTCAGACAGAAACTTACAAGTCCGGAACAATCGAAAGAATTCGGTCCTGCCGCTCCCCATACATACGGTTTTCCAAGTGCTGAATATGCACGGGATACTGTACTTCCGGATACGTAACTACCAGAACTGCTGCTTGATGATGAACTGCTGTTTCCTTTGTTACTGGAACTGCTTGAATTCGAGCTGCTGTTGCCTTTATTACTATTGGAGCTGCTTGAACTATTGGAGTTGCCAGAATTACTATTCGTTGTTGTACTATTCTGAGATGCTGCCTGAAGTTGTTTCTGTCTTTCCTCTTCTGCTTTCTTCTGACGCTCTTCCTCTTCTTTCGCTGCCTTCTCTGCCGCTTCCTGAATCTGTGAATCAAGATCTGCTACTTCTGCCTGTTTTGAATCAATCAGAGTTGTCAGATTAGACTCTTCTGTCTCATATTCTGTCTGCATGCTCTCAAGCTGTGACTGCTCTGTCTCAAGCTGATCCTTCAGATCAGCAATCTTCTGCTTAGTTGCAACATATTCTTCCAGCTTGTCGCGATCATATCCATGTACACTTTGAACATACTCAGCTTTACTTAACAGATCCGAAAAATCTTCTGAGCTTACCAGTGATTCAAGCGCTGTTGCATCACCAGCCTCATACATATACTTGATACGAAGCTTCATAGCCGCATACTGTGTCTTCTCGTCTTCCTGTGCCTGCTCCAGATCTGCCTGCGCCTGAATAATCTCTTCACCCTTTGTTGTAAGATCAGCTTCCAATTGAGTAATCTTACTTACAATACTCTGAAGCTGTGACTGAAGTGAGTTTACTTCACTTTGCGCTGATGCCTTACTCTTCTGAAGATCATCTACTGAAGGTGCTGCCAAAACCGGTGTAACTACTAAACTGCTCGTAATTAATGCTGCCAGTATTCTTCTTCCAAATTTATTCATATAAAAACTTCCTCACTCAAATGTATACAATTTTATATAGTTTTGCTACTACATCTAGATGTTATTATACATGAGTCAGTACATATTTGCAATATTTTTTAACATTTTTGTAACATTTGGATCAGTCAAGCCATGCAGGAAATTCAAGTCGAACGTCCGTGAGACAAATTTGCTATTACTCACCACCTGAAGGTGGGAGTCTTCTCGACTGAGATAAATATGGGGTGAGAAATCAAGCTTGTTTGAAGTTCTCACCCGATACTTATTTTGTTACTGTACATTCATATTCGTATATCCCATCAGGCTGACATCGATTTCCTGTGCGGCTTCTCTTCCTTCGCGGATTGCCCATACAACCAGTGACTGACCTCTGTGCATATCTCCCGCTGTGAACACCCGCTCCACATTTGTATGATACTCACCTGCCGGTGTTGCCACATTTGTACGCGCATTGACTTCCACGCCAAATGCTTTTGTCACATATTCTTCACTTCCAAGAAATCCTGCTGCAATAAGTACAAGATCTGCCTGTACTGTATACTCAGTTCCCGGTATCTCAGTCATCATCATGCGTCCGGTTTTCTCGTCTTTCTTCGGCTCCAGCTTCACAAGTGTGACCTTGCAGAGATTTCCTTCCTTATCTTTGATGAACTCTTTGACCGTTGTCTGATATACACGAGGATCATGTCCGAAGACTGCCGCTGCTTCTTCCTGACCATAGTCTGTTTTGCAGACTTTTGGCCACTCCGGCCACGGGTTGTTATCTGCACGAGTATCTGGTGCTTTGGGCATCATTTCTACTTGAAGAACAGATTTTGCGCCATGTCTCATAGAAGTTCCGATACAGTCATTTCCCGTATCACCTCCGCCAATAACGATAACGTGTTTTCCCTTTGCAGAAATGTATGTGCCATCCACCAGTTTCATATCATTTGCCCACAATGCTTTTGTCGTGGACTTCAGGAAATCGACTGCGAAATAAATTCCTTTTGCGTCCCGTCCCGGTGCTTTGATATCTCTTGGATGAGAAGCTCCACAGCAGAGAACTACACGGTCAAACTCTTTTAATATAGAAGAAGCTTTTTTGTCTTTACCGATATTGCAATTTGTTACAAATGTAATTCCTTCTTCTTCCATAATATTTACCTTACGGTCAATATACTGTTTTTCCAGTTTCATGTTTGGAATTCCGTAACGAAGAAGTCCTCCGACTTTGTCTTCCCGTTCAAACACTGTCACGCTATGTCCTCTGCGGTTCAGCATATCTGCCACAGCAAGTCCGGACGGTCCTGATCCCACAACAGCTACTTTCTTTCCGGTTCTGACTTTCACCGGTCTTGCCGCAGCGTATCCTTTTTCGTAAGCATTTTCAATAATACTGTACTCATTCGCTTTTGATGATACTGCATTTCCGTTGAGTCCACATGTACATGCTGCCTCACAAAGTGCAGGACATACCCTGGAAGTGAATTCCGGAAAATTATTCGTCTTTTTTAACCTATAATAAGCCTCTTCCCAGTTGCCGTGGTAAATCAGATCATTCCACTCCGGCACCAGATTATGGAGAGGGCAGCCACTTGCCATCCCCATAATCATCTGTCCTGCCTGGCAGAACGGAACGCCACACGCCATACATCTTGCACCTTGGCGCTCCTGTTCTTCTTTTGACAAAGGTGTGTGGAATTCGCGGAAATGCTTGATTCGCTCCTTCGATGACTCTGCCGGCTTATCCTGTCTTTCATATTCCATAAATCCTGTTGGTTTTCCCACGTTGTCCGCCCCCTATCTTCTTCCTTCTTTAATTGCGTAAAATGCTTCAATTCTAGCCTGCTCACTGCTCATGCCCTGTTCTTCCATCTGAACGATAGTAGAAAGCATTTTCTCGTAATCAATCGGAATGATTTTCTTAAATTTCGGCAGATAATCGGTAAAGTGGTCCAGAATTTCTTTTCCGCTCTCAGAATTCGTATAAGCCACATGCTCTTCGATCATTTCTTTCAACTCGTTGATTTCAAACTTCGAAGTTACTCGTTCAATATTTACCATCTGCTTATTAATATTCTTATAAAGATCACTGTTCAGATCCAGTACATAAGCGACACCGCCGCTCATTCCGGCTGCAAAGTTCTTTCCAGTCTTGCCAAGAACAACAACGCATCCTCCGGTCATGTACTCGCATCCATGATCACCAACACCTTCTACAACTGCTTTTGCGCCAGAGTTTCGGACTGCAAAACGCTCACCTGCCACACCATTGATAAAAGCTTTACCACTGGTTGCTCCGTAAAGTGCAACATTTCCTATTATAATATTCTCTTCGTGTTTAAATGTAACACCCTTCGGTGGATACACGATCAGTTTTCCGCCTGAGAGACCTTTACCAAAATAATCATTGCCGTCTCCTACAAGTTCCAGTGTCAGACCCTTTGGAATAAATGCACCAAATGATTGACCGCCTGCTCCGGTACATTTGATCACATAACTGTCTTCCTCTACGCCTTCCGGATATCTTCTTGTAATTTCTGATCCGAAAATTGTTCCAAATGTACGGTTGGTGTTCGTGACATCGACTTCCAGGCTTCTCTTCTGATGCTTTTCAAGTGCCGGAAGCAGTTCTTTTACAAGGACTCTTTCGTCCAACGTCTTCTCCAGTTCGAAATCATAAATCTTCTTTGGATTATAAGTCATTGGTGTCTTTGTTCCCTCATAAGGGTTTTGCAGGATCTGGCTTAAATCCAGTGTTGCTGCACGATCAGATGTCGGCACTTCTTTGACTTTCAGAAGGTCAGTCCTTCCAACCAGTTCATCAATCGTACGAACACCTAATTTTGCCATATATTCGCGCAGATTCTGTGCGATGAATCTCATAAAGTTGATGACGTATTCCGGTTTTCCGCGGAAGTTCTTGCGGAGTTCCGGATTCTGTGTTGCCACACCAACCGGACATGTATCCAGATTACACACCCGCATCATAACGCATCCCATAGTTACAAGTGGTGCTGTCGCAAATCCAAATTCCTCTGCTCCAAGGATTGCTGCAATTGCCACGTCACGACCACTCATCAATTTCCCATCTGTCTCAATACGGACACGTTCACGCAGTCCATTTTGGATCAATGTCTGATGTGTTTCCGCAAGTCCAAGCTCCCAAGGAAGTCCTGCATTGTGGATAGAACTCTTAGCCGCTGCTCCGGTTCCTCCATCATATCCAGAGATCAGGATCAGTCCGGCTCCTGCTTTTGCGACTCCGGCTGCGACAGTTCCAACACCTGCTTCAGATACAAGTTTTACAGAAATCCTTGCGTCTTTATTTGCATTTTTACAGTCATAAATGAGCTGTGCCAGATCCTCGATAGAGTAAATATCGTGATGCGGTGGTGGTGAGATCAGGCTGACACCTGGCGTAGAATGTCTTGTCTTGGCAATCCACGGATAGACCTTTCCTCCCGGAAGATGTCCACCTTCTCCTGGTTTTGCACCCTGTGCCATTTTAATCTGAATCTCTTTTGCGCTGACAAGATATCTGCTTGTTACACCAAATCGTCCGGAAGCGACTTGCTTAATTGCAGAACATTTTTCTGTATCCAGACGCTCGATTTCTTCACCGCCTTCACCGCTGTTGGATTTACCATGCAGACGGTTCATGGCGATTGCAAGCGTCTCATGTGCCTCCTTGGAAATGGATCCGTAGGACATAGCACCTGTCTTGAATCGCTGAACGATTTCATCCACACTCTCTACTTCTTCAATCGGAATACCTTTCTTCGGATAATTAAAATCAAGCTGACCTCGCAGATTAATGTGGGCACCTTCTTCATTTACCATATCTGTGTACTGCTTAAACATTTCATAATTGCCAAGTCTTGTAGACTGTTGAAGCATATGAATCGTACGTGGATTGTACAGATGTTCCTCGCCACAGCTTCTGGATTTGTGTTGTCCGAGACTGTCCAGTGTCAGATCTACTTCCAGTCCAAGTGGATCAAACGCCTGAGAATGTCTTGCAAGATAATCCTGTGCAATCTCCTCAATGCCGATGCCGCCAACACGGCTGACTGTATCTGTAAAATATTTATTAATAAATTCTTCTTTTAATCCAATGGCCTCGAAAATCTTTGCTCCCTGATAAGACTGAATTGTGGAAATACCCATTTTAGAAGCAATTTTTACAATGCCGCTTAAGATTCCGTGATTGTAATCATCAACTGCAGCGTAATAATCTTTCTGCAGCATGCCTGTATCAATAAGCTGACGGATTGTCTCATGTGCAAGATATGGATTGACTGCGCATGCTCCATATCCAAGTAATGTCGCAAAATGATGTACTTCTCTTGGCTCTCCGGTCTCAAGAATGATTGCAACGGAAGTTCTCTTCTTTGTGCGCACCAGATGCTGTTGCAGTCCGGACAATGCCAGAAGTGACGGCATAGCCACATGATACTCGTCAACACCACGGTCAGAAAGGATCAAAATATTCGCTCCGTCACGGATTGCACGATCTACTTCGATAAACAGGTAATCCATTGCTTTTTCCAGACTGGAATTTTTATAATAAATAGTCGGAATCTCTGCAATTTTGAATCCATCCTGTTTCATGTTCTTAATCTTCAGAAGGTCAACATTTGTAAGGATCGGATTATTGACCTTGAGCATCTTGCAGTTTTCTGCTTTTTCTTCCAGAAGATTTCCGTCTGCTCCAATGTATACAGTCGTGGATGTTACCACTTCCTCACGGATTGCGTCAATCGGCGGATTCGTAACTTGTGCAAATAACTGTTTAAAATAATTGAACAGGTTCTGATGCTTATCCGAAAGTACTGCAAGTGGTGTGTCAATACCCATGGCAGCAGTTCCCTCTCCACCGTTGAGTGCCATATTTTTGATAGAAGTTTCTACTTCCTCATAAGAATAACCAAATGCTTTCTGAAGTCTCTTAAGATCCTCTGGTCTGTAGGTCGGTACTAACTGGTTCGGAATTTTCAGATTCTTAAGCTCAATCAGATTGCTGTCCAGCCACTCACCATAAGGCTGTCTGTCCGCATACATTTCTTTCAGCTCTTCGTCTCCGATGACACGTCCCTGAACCGTATCAACCAGAAGCATTTTACCTGGACGAAGTCTTTCTTTTACTATGATTTTCTCTGGTGCAATATCCATAACTCCGACCTCAGATGATAAAATCAACTGATCATCGTCTGTAATGTAATATCTGGACGGACGAAGTCCGTTTCTATCAAGAACTGCTCCCATACAATCTCCATCACTGAACAGAATTGACGCCGGGCCATCCCATGGTTCCATCATTGTTGCATAGTACTGATAGAAATCTTTCTTCTTCTGGGACATGCTCTTATTATTTGCCCACGGCTCCGGAATAGAAATCATAACTGCCAGTGGAAGTTCCATGCCACTCATGACCATAAATTCAATGGCATTGTCAAGCATAGCGGAGTCAGAACCTGTGGCATTGATTGCCGGAAGGACTTTGTGAAGTTCTCCTTTTAAATCTTCAGATTCCATATTTTCCTCTCTTGCCTGCATCTTATCCCGGTTACCACGGATTGTATTAATCTCGCCGTTGTGTACAATAAAACGGTTCGGATGTGCTCTCTCCCAGCTTGGATTCGTGTTCGTACTGAATCTGGAATGAACCAGTGCAATGGCAGATTCATAATCCTTATCCTGAAGATCTGCAAAAAAGAGACGTAACTGATCTACCAGAAACATTCCCTTATAAGCAATCGTTCTGCTTGACAGTGAAGCTACATAAGTATCATCGCTGCTCTGCTCAAAGACACGGCGTACCACATACAGACGTCTGTCGAAGTCAATTCCTTTTTCAACCTTTTCCGGCCGCTTGATAAATCCCTGCATGATGCATGGCATACACTCTACTGCACGACTTCCAAGCACATCCGGATGTACCGGTACTTCTCGCCAGCCCAGGAATTCCATTCCTTCTTTTTCCACAATCACTTCAAAGATATTCTTTGCCTGATTTCTTTTCAGTTCGTCCTGAGGGAAGAAAAACATACCTACGCCGTAATCTCTCTCAGAACCTAAAAAGATGCCGAAAGGTTTACAGACTTTGGAGAAAAACTTGTGAGAAATCTGTAACAGAATTCCTACTCCATCACCTGTCTTACCTTCGGCATCTTTGCCCGCTCTATGTTCTAATTGTTCTACAATCTTTAATGCATTCGCCACGGTATCGTGACTTTTCTGGCCCTTGATATTGACGATTGCTCCAATACCACAGTTATCGTGTTCAAACGAAGGACGATACAAGCCAGCATTTTTCTGTCGCTGTTGCCCGTTCATAATATCTGAGTCCTTTCTTACATTTTTTATTTTTTCCTACTATACACCCATTTTTCAAATTTGTAAATAAAAACTTCTTTTTAAATCGTCGGATAATTAGGCATTTTACAATTGTAAAAGGAGTAGTCTGATAACTACTCCTCGTTTTGGCTATTATTTTTAGTTGTATCCGTGTTCAATCTCTGAATCATAACATAAATACTTGATGCAATAAATGCACATAACACTGTTGAAATTCCGACACGCATCGGATCTTTGAACAACCAGTCGAACCATTGGAACTGCGTTCCAACCACTGACAGGATATTCGCTGTAATATGTGCAAGTACCGGTGCCTTCACAGAACCATATTTTTCATATACATAACAGAACATCATGCCCATGATAAAACCATAAAGCCCCTGGACAAGATTGCCATGAGTAAATGCAAATACGAGTGATGAATACATAGCCGCTGCCCAAAACGGTGAAGTATAACGTAATCTTTTATAGACAAGTCCTCTGTACACCAGTTCTTCACATGTCGGCATCAAAATTCCAAGCACGAGAATCTGCACTGAAAATCCCTGACCGTATAAAGTCTGCATGGTATCGGAATAACTTTCACTCGCTGCTGACAGATTACTTAAAAATATCAGGTTATTAAGTCCAAGCGCCATAACTGCAAACATCACTATAATTGCAATATATTTCCAAATTGGTGCTCTTTCCGTTATAATCCCAAGCTCTTTTTCTTTTCTGCTGTCTCTGTGAAATAAAAATAACATGACAGGAATCGTAATCAGCGCTGCCACACCCTCAATATAAACAGCCCAGTTCATTAGCTCATTTGTAATCTGATCGTATAATTTGCCGGACTGTGCTGTACTCTGCGCAATCTGCATCATCGCATCTGCATCTCCACCTGTCATCTGCATCAGATGTACGCCTGCAAGAAGTGATACCGCCGCCATATATACAAGATATGCAATTCCCAGTTTGATAAGCACAGATCCCCAGATATACCAGAAGCCTCTCCCGCCTCTTGTTTTCTGTTCCATCTATTTACTTCCTTTCCTTTTGCTGCTGATCCACTTTTCATTGTACCTTCACCGAAAACTCCTCTATTCGGCACGATGTTAATTGTACTTCTTTTCTACAGCATATGCAATTAAAAAAGTATGAAATCTTCCAACGCTTCCCGGCTGGCACTGTCGTAATCTGCCATACTCTGAGATTTCCGGATCCTTTTCAGCGCCTTCTTCGCTTCCGGAGCGTTCTGTCCCATATATGCCCACAGCTCTTTTAACTTAAATAACGTATTTTTCTCACCCATTCCCACTTCCAGATAATCACATTTAATCTGTTCAAGAAATGCATGGATTTCCTTTTTATATCTGTCTGCACTCTGCATTTTTCGTGACGTTTCTTCTTTTTTCCACTCAGTCACATCTATATCAGTTGTCTTTTTCACATCTGTTTTTTCTCTCATACGTATAAGATCAAGCAGAGCCGGATTCATTAAAATCCCTCTTCCAAGCATAAAGGTATCTACCTGCGGAAATTCCCGTTTCATCTCTTCATAACTTTCTGGCGTAAAAATATCTCCGTTATAGCAAAGCGGAATCTTACTTTCCTCCACCGCATCATGAAACGCAGCAAGATCCGGTTGATTTTTATAAAAATCCTTCTGCACCCGCGGATGAATAATCAGTTCCTCTACCGGATACTGATTGTAAATATCAAGAAGCCGCGCAAATTCTTCCGGATCATCTTTTCCAATTCTTGTCTTAATAGAAATTTTCACATCACATTTTTTAAAAATCTCATCCAAAAACCGATCCAATCCATCCGGATCTGCAAGAAATCCAGAACCACGCCCTTTAGACACAACTGTCTTTGAAGGGCAGCCCAGGTTCAGATTCACCTCTTCATAGCCATAGACCTTCAGTTTCTCAACCGTATGTAAAAATGAGTCCGCCTGATTGCTCATAATCTGTGGCACAAGATTCATGCCCGGACTGTGCTCTGGCATCACATCATTCTTCTCCTTCGTACTGAACCCCTTCTTCGTATGTGGTACCAGAAAGGGCGTAAAATACTTATCCATCGGTGCAAAATGCTGATGATAAGCCCGACGATATATATAAGTTGTAATCCCCTCAAGCGGAGCAAGGTAATACTTCATAAAAAATCCTTCCCATTTTTATTCACAATGCACAAAGGTGACATCGCCAATCAATGATGGGGACGTAGTACTTTAACATTTCACTACATCCTTTGTTAAATAATTGCCCATCTCATTTTTGTGCATTTTGCGCGTGGATTTCTTGCGCATTCCTGTGCTGATGGACGAATCACGTCTTTACAGATTTCGCTGTAAATTCCTGCTTTTTTTCCTTCTTTAAAAGCTCGTTTCACAAGTCTGTCTTCCCCGGAATGAAAGGTCAGGATTGCAATTCTTCCACCTGGGTTCATGACTTGTGGCAGTTTATCTAAGAATGCATATAACACTTCAAATTCCTGGTTCACGTCGATGCGAAGTGCCTGGAATGTTCTCTGACATGATTTCTTGACCGCCTCTTTTTTCTCTTTCTCCGGAAGAAATGTCAGAGCTTCTTCGATTGCTTCTTTTAATTCTGTTGTAGTTTCCGGAGATTTCCCGTGTTTTCTCCAATTCATCAGCACTTCTGTTATCTCTGCTGCGTATGGTTCATCAGAGTTTTCCACCAGCATTCCTTCTATTTCTTCTGCGTCCATGCTTTTCAAACGCTGTGCCGCGCTTTCTCCTTTTTGTGGGTTCATGCGCAGATCCAAAGGTCCGTCAAATTTGTAAGTAAAACCGCGTTCCGGGTTATCGATCTGCATAGAGGATACACCAAGATCTGCCAGTACAAAGTCAAACTTTCCATGTTCTTCTGCCACTTTGTCAATGTCTGCAAAATTGCATAATTTCACAGTCAAAATATCTTCTCCATATCCAAGATCACGCAGTCTCTTTTTTGTCTTCTCGGACTCAATCGGATCTACGTCAAGACCATAAATGTGACCATGTCCTTCCAGCTTTTCCAACATCTTTCTTGTGTGTCCGCCATAGCCAAGTGTTGCATCCAGTCCATGCTGTCCCGGTTTGATGTCCAGAAAATCCAGAATCTCCTGCACACAAATGGAAATATGCATACCTGCCGGAGTGCTGCCCTTTCCTATGACCTTTTCAATCGTATCTCCATATTTTTCAGGATTTAATTCCTTATATTTTTCTTCGTACTTTTTCGGATGCGTCCCGGAATAACGCTTTCTTCTCTTATGAGGCTTTTGCCCCTGTTTTCCTGATTCTTGTCCGTTTTTTTGTTCTTCCATATTCACATTCTCCAACAAACTGTTACTTTCCCTAAAATCAATAAACACTACAAAACGGGGGTCTTCAAAAAAGGGTTACCCTCTTTTAAAAACCCCCGTCCAACAAACTCAAAATCTACTTCTTTGCTTTTGGCAGAGTTAAGTTTAACACAATCGCTACGATAGTTGCAAGAACTACCGGTGATTTTCCAAATATAGTCGTTACCCAGTCCGGGAACTGTGCCAGTGATGCACTTGCCTGAGTCACACCCATGCCGACTGCAACTGCAAGTCCAACAACTGTTGTATTGCGGAAATCCATCGGCTCTGTTGTAATCAGCTTCATACCTGTCATTGCAATTGATGCAAATACAGAAATTGTTGCTCCTCCCAGCACGCAATAAGGAATCGTAGTCAGTATTGATGAAAATTTCGGGATCAATCCGGCCGCCATCAGAATTGCAGCAGCAATTCCAAGCACTCTGCGGCTGATAACTTTTGTTGTAGATACAATACCTACATTCTGGCTGTAAGTTGCTGTCGGAAGTCCACCGAAAAATGCGCAAAAAATATTGCTGATTCCATAGCCTACAATACCACCGGATAATTCCGTATCTGTCGGCATACGATCCATAGAACCTGTTGTAGTTGCAGAGAAATCTCCAATTGCCTGCACAGAGTTAATAGCAAACAAAATACCAAGTGCTACGCAAGATGAAGGCTCAAACTTAATTCCAAAATGCATCGGCTTCGGAAGCTGGAAGATTGCCGCTTGTGCAACGGAAGAAAAATCTACCATTCCAAAACAAAGTGCTACAATATATCCACCAATAATTCCAATTAAGATAGATGCCAGTTTCCAGATACCTTTTCCAAAATGATTAAGTGTCGTTACAATAATCAATGTAATAATTGCTACGAGCCAGTTCTTCCATGAACCGTAATTTTCACTGCTGGCTCCTCCGGCCATATAATTGATCGCGGTCGGATACAAAGATAATCCAATAGAAAACACTACCGTACCGGTAATAAGCGGCGGGAAGAACTTGCGGATCCTCTTAATATTTAATCCCACTAAAAGTGCAACGATACCACCAACAATCTGCGCTCCAAGAATCGTTGCAATATCAAAATCCGCAGCAATTGCCTGCATACTTGGCACATATGCGAAACTGATTCCCATCATGACCGGAAGTCCTGCTCCGATAGTGAACCATTTTGTCTTAATAAACGGAAATAACTGAATCAATGTCGTCAATGCAGACATCACAAGCGCTGCCTGAATAAGAATCACAGAATCTTCCTGTGAAAGACCTGCTACGCCTGCCACGATAATAGAAGGCGTTACGCAGCCGACGATCATAGCCAGTACGTGCTGTATCGCAAGTGGCAGTGATTGTCCAATGGAAGGCTTCCCGTAAAAATCAAACAATGCTTTGTCCATCTGAACAGACTGTTTTGCTTCTTTTGTATTCATTCTTTTCCTCCTGAATCATTTTTTCAACTTATATATTATATAATGTAACGCTTCTATTTGGACACCCTCTGGCTCATTACTTTTTTTAATGTTATTTTTTAGTCATACTTATTTTTCAATTACATTATCTGTCATACGCCTTTACATAGACAAAATTATCATTGGTACGCTCCATACTATATTCCGGATTCAGAATTGCCTCGACAAAATCTCCTCCTCCAGATTCTATTGGAATAAGCCGCATTCCGAGCTTCTGTTCCACGTCTTCCACAGTCCAGTCATCCAAAAATACCCTTTCTCCGGTACGAAGCATATTACATGGAATAATGAGATTTTCTCCTAATCCATGCACATTTTTATCAGCACTTCCTATGTTATCCACAAATTTCTTCGCATCAGAGATTTTTTCCACAAAATGTTTCCTACTATTCTCCTGGTACTCTTTTATCTGAGCAGTCAGATCCTGTCCGGTAATCAGTCCGGATACGGTAATTGTCTCACCAAAGAAATCATTCCTTATGGCAAATACATGGATCTGAAGTCCCGGAAATGCCTCCATCATACGCTCTGCAAATGAACAAATGGTTGCGTAAGTCAATTTTCCGGTCGCGATTGTGACCGTGCGCTTCACTTCTTCACGCATTTTGAGATATCCAGGATTGCTTTTCACCTGCTCAAGCGCTTCCGTGAATTCTGTAATGAAAAGCCGCATCATACCGACACCATTTTCCAACTGGATATATCCGTCATACCGTTCTTCTTCCGGAAAATCACGTCCAGCGGTAATATACCATTCATCGCTTGCATGCATAAAATGAAGTCCATATTCTTCATAATATTTTTTCTGACGGCTCTCGATCATATCAATAATCTCTCCTGCCTCTTCTTTCGTAAAAAGTTCCAGCGGATAAAGATTGTCTCTGTACTTCGTGATACCCGCAGGCACAACAGAGACACTGCGCATAAACGGAAGATATTTTGACAGATCGTCCATCGTGCGTTCCAGCTCTTTTCCATCATTCACACCTTTACAACACACGATCTGACCATTCATCTCCACATGACCTTCATAAAGCTGATCTAAAAATTTCAACTTTTCTCCTGCAAATCGGTTATTCAGCATTTTACAACGAAGTTCCGGGTTCGTAGTCTGCACGGAAATGTTGATCGGCGCCAACTGCATCTTGATAATGCGGTCTACGTCCTTTTCTTTCATATTAGTCAGCGTAATATAATTTCCCTGTAAGAAAGAAAGTCTGGAATCGTCATCTTTAAAGTATAAGGTCTCTCGCATATTCGGCGGCATCTGATCAATAAAACAAAAAATGCATTTATTGCTGCATGATTTGTAATCACTCATCAACTGATTCTCGAATTCGATACCAAGATCGTCATCGTAATCCTTGTCGATTTCCAGAACCCATTCTTCTCCATCCGGTTTGCGAATAAGCACTTCTATATATTCGTCCTTTATCATATAACGATAATCAAACACATCTTCAATTGACTGATCATTGATCGACAGAAGCACATCTCCCGGTTCAATCTCCAATTCTTCTGCGATGGAGCCCGGATAGACTTCCTTAATCAAATGTTCTACCTTCTTCATCTGGATTCCATCCTCCTTTCTTCGTTATTTATCATTTATAATCTGTTATCAACGTTTATCTTTTCATTTTCAGCTTTCGCATTTCTTGCACTTTTTATGTGCTCTGCTTCGTTGATCTGCTTCAGAGCCCTTACATATCCGCCAATCAGCATCAATGTCATAAAAATCCAGATAATCGGCTCTGTATAGATAACTCCAGTGTATCCCAAAACTGGCACGATCCAGATCGTGGATACTATTTTCAACACAAGTTCCAGAATACTGGACGCCACCGGAATGACTTTATGTTCCAGCCCCTGAAGAGAACAGCGCAATACAAACAGTGGACCAAGCACAAAATAAAATGACGTATTTCTTGTCAGATAACGGTATGCCGTATCCAAAATATAGGTATCATTACTGCTTGTGATCCAACGAATCAATGGGTGTCCAAATATCCAGCAAAATGTGGTAAATATAACTCCCTGCACAAGTACAATCACAAATGCCTGATGGATTCCCTTTTTTATCCGGTCATATTCTCCTGCCCCCAGATTCTGGCTGGCATAAGTCGTCATAGCCATGCCTGTACACAGCATCGGAACATTGGTCAGTTCCTCGATTCTTCTTGCCGCAATATGCGCCGTCACAATCTTCGTACCAAGTCTGTTTACTGCAGTCTGGAAAATCACGGTACCGATACTCACAAAACAGGACATCATACCAAGTGAAATTCCAAATACGGTCATCTCCTGATACTTTCTTCTCTGTACCTGCCATTCCTGCCCCTTTGGCACAAGTTCCCGGAACCTAAAAAGCAAGTATGCCATACACAGAACTCCTGCAATACACTGGGCAATATTGGTCGCATGCGCTGCACCGCGAAGTCCCATGGAAAATGTATGCACAAAAAGAATATCCAGAAAAATGTTCAAAATGACTGCAACTGCAAGGCATAAAAGCGGAATCCGGCTTTCTCCGACCGCTCTCAATATATTGGCACTGTAATTGTAAAGAGAAATGAATGCTGTCCCCATAATAATAATGCGGATATATTGAAGTGCCTCTTCCATAATATCTGCCGGTGTGTCCAATATATGCAAAAGCCCTTCTATCCCAAGAAGCGCACCTACTGTAAGAATCAGCGTCATTGCAACTGTCATAATAAAACTTCCTGCCACATAACGTCGCATATTCTTATAATCTCCTGCTCCAAAACATCTGGATATCGGAATTCCAAATCCCTGGGTCACTCCATTCACAAAACCAATAATCAGATTCGCAATAACTGCTGTTGCACCAACTGCTGCAAATGCCTGTGTCCCTACATAAGTGCTGACAATTTTACCATCTGCCAGATTATATAATTGTTGTAAAAGATTTCCAAAAATAATGGGCAGGGCAAAGGTCATTATGACCTTTGCCGGACTGCCCTTCGTCAATTCCCTCATAGAATAACATTTACTCTTTCTGCTAAAACCAATGTATGAACTATCTCTGAACTCTTGCTCCTGCACCACCCATGATAGCTTCTACTTCTTTCTTGCTAGCCATAGTTGTGTCTCCAGGTGTTGTCATAGCAAGTGCTCCGTGAGCTGCTCCGTAGTTAACTGCAAGCTCTGCATCCTCTGTTGTCATCAGTCCATAGATAAGTCCTGATGCGAAAGAGTCTCCTCCACCTACACGGTCCATAATCTCAAGTCCCTTGTAGTCTTTTGCTTTGTGGATTTCTCCATCTGCCCAGCAGATAGCGCTCCAGTCGTTCACTGTAGCTGTCTTAACCTCACGAAGAGTTGTTGCAACAGCTTTAAAGTTCGGGTATGTCTTAGCTGCTTCATTGATCATCTTCTTGTATCCGTCAAGGTTAAGCTGCTTGAGATCTTTGTCGTTACCCTCAATCTCAAATCCGAGGCATGCTGTAAAGTCTTCCTCGTTACCAATCATAACGTCTACATATTTTGCGATCTCTTTGTTCACCTCCTGAGCTTTCTCCTGTCCACCGATTGCACTCCACATAGAAGGACGGTAGTTCAGATCGTAAGATACGATTGTTCCATACTTCTTAGCTGCCTTGATAGCTGCAAGTACAGTCTCACATGACTGCTCGGAAAGAGCTGCATAGATTCCGCCTGTATGTAACCAGCGAACTCCAAGCTCACCAAAGATATAATCAAAATCAAAATCTTCCGGTGTTGCCTGAGCGATTGCCGTATTCGCACGGTCAGAGCATCCTACAGCACCACGGATACCAAATCCACGCTCTGTAAAGTTGATACCATTTCTGCAGATACGTCCGATTCCGTCTGTCTTCTTCCAGTTAATTAAAGATGTATCTACTCCACCCTGAAGAATAAAGTCCTCCATCAGTTTGCCAACTTCGTTATCAGCAAATGCTGTGATAACTGCAGTCTTCATACCGAAACATCTTCTAAGTCCGCGGACAACGTTGTACTCTCCGCCGCCTTCCCATGCACGGAAGTTTCTTGCTGTACGGATTCTTCCCTCACCCGGATCAAGACGAAGCATAACCTCACCTAATGATACTGCGTCAAACTGGCACTCCTCTTTTGGTCTTAAATTCAGATTCATTTTCATTTCCTCCTAGGATTAAATTATTAAAATTATAAGTAATCCATATATCATCATCGGTACTATTATACAATCAACACTCTGGAAAATCCAGCACGAAATACTCGAAAATAGGGAAAACCTGCAAAAACCGTAAATTTCTATAAAAATTAATGCTTTATAGCAAATCTTGACAGCAGTTTCTTCTGCTCTTTGTAATCCGGCATATACTTCTCCACTTCTTTCCAGAATGCTTTCGAATGATTCATAAATCTGCGGTGTGCCAGCTCATGGATTACTACATAATCCACGATCCGGTCCGGCACAAACAACAGTCTGCAATTAAAATTGAGATTTCCTTCACTGCTACAGCTTCCCCATCTGGTCTTCTGATTCCGCATAGTGATCCGTCCGTAACTGACACCCATAACAGATGCGTAATACGACACCTTTTCTTCTATAAATGTCTGTATACGCTCTCTATCGCTTTCTTCTGTCACTTCCGGAAGATACACAATATCTGGGCGGTTGTCTCTTGAAAGAACCAGTTTTCTCTTCTTAAATATCCAATCTGCATGTCCCTCAATAAATTCCTGCACAGCATAATCCATCACCTGCATCGGAACTCTGGCACAGACCGTCCCATCTGCTTTCACCTGAAGTCCCATCGAACGTCTGGATGAGCGGATGATCTGTACCTCTACCGGTTCTTCATTTTTCTGTTCTACCCTATATATTTTCATTTGATCCATAATTCACCACCATATATCAGTTTCACAATCGCACAACACGTCTATCGTCTTCCTTTTATTATTAAGATAAGGTTCTCTTTTTCTTCTCATAATCATACCAAATCTGACATTAATTAACAATTGTAGGATAGATTATCTTTTCATATCATGGTATGATTATGATGCCTGATGGGATTGTAAAAATCCATTCAAGAATGCCGAGGCATTCTTGCTGCGAGGTGCGCGTCATGCAATTGCATGACATACTTCTACTGTGCACCTCTGCAATCCTGCCGGAGGCTAGCTACATACATAATTTTTGAATTATGTATGCTGTATTGATAAAAGAAAGGAGCACTAAGATTTTGAGACCTATAGAAAAACTCATTGAAAAAAGAAAAGAAGAATTCATCCGCAACAATCTGATGTCGGATGAGTTTATTGATTTTATACAGAAGAACAAAAAACCAATGGACAAACTGCTCTCTTACTATGCCTGCGCAATTATGGAAGTAGAGACAAAATTCCGTGTTCTGGATCATCAGTATTCTCTGGAATACGACCGCAACCCGATTGAAGACATCAAATCCCGTGTCAAATCCTGGGAGAGCCTTATAAAAAAAGTCCGCCGGAAAGAAATCCCTCTGACACTCTCTTCTATCGAAGAGAATATTCACGATATTGCCGGAGTACGCGTCGTCTGTTCTTTTCCTGATGACATCTACATGCTTGCCGACTGCCTGTTAAATCAGGATGACATCACACTGATTGAAAAAAAGGATTACATAAAAAACCCAAAACCGGGCGGATATCGAAGTCTTCATCTGATTATCAGCGTGCCAATCTTTCTTCAGGACGAAAAGCGCATGGTTACTGTAGAAGTTCAGCTTCGAACCATAGCCATGGATTTCTGGGCAAGTCTGGAACACAAGATCCGCTATAAAAAAAATATTCCGGAAGACAAAGCTCTCTATCTCCAAAATGAGATGCTGGAATGTGCCGAAATCAGCGCCGACCTCGACCGCCGTATGCAGAATGTCCGTGATGTTATCTCGAAAAATGTACCAAAAGAAGAAAAAATCCCATTTCTCGGAGAGCTGATTTAGACTTGATTTCTCCAAATGATTCCGATTACCTTTATATCATAGTTGGGGGTTTTGCCCCCAACACCATTTAATTGTTCAAATATTATTCATCCATCCCTTCAATTATAGTTTTATCCTATATCCAGATATAATATTTATTAATATCGCCAATATGTTATCTAGTATTATTACACAAATCTATTTGATATTTTTTACTTTTCCCTGTACAATATGCCTTGCATTAGAAAAACGCGTTTTGATCAAGACTACTTTTTAAACAACAACAAAATAAGGTTATTTTAAAGGAGAATTATAAAATGGAACCAAATCAGAAAAAAGCGAACGGTCTGGCTCTCATTCCTTTCGCAGTATTTGTAGGGGTTTACCTGGCCACAGGAATTACCTTGAATGCGATGGGTGTTGAGATGGCATTCTATCAGCTGCCTACTCCAATTGCTTCATTTATCGGTATTATTGTTGCTTTTGCTATGTTCAAGGGAAAATTTGATGACAAATTATCTGTTTTCCTTCACGGTTGTGGAGAAGAAAATATCATGATCATGTGTATGGTCTTTTTGTTTGCCGGAGCATTTACATCTGTTTCTTCCGCAATGGGCGGTGTTGACTCCGTTGTAAATCTGGGTATGACTTTCATTCCTCCACAGTTCATCGCTGCAGGTGTTTTCGTGATATCAGCATTCATTTCCATCTCAACAGGAACTTCTGTTGGAACGGTTACTGCTGTAACACCAATTGCACTTGGACTTGCACAGGCCGGTGGACTCAATCAGTTCCTCGTGGTAGGTGCCACGATCGGTGGATCTATGTTTGGAGATAACTTATCCATGATTTCCGATACAACCATCGCTGCCACACGAACACAGGATGTAGAGATGAAAGACAAATTCCGTGCCAACTTTAAGATTGCTCTTCCTGCTGCACTTGTAACATTTGTTTTATTACTGATTTTCGGTCGTCCGGAAACTTTACCTGCAGTACAGGAGTACTCTTACAATATTATAAAAGTTCTGCCATACATCTTCGTACTGGTTGCATCACTGCTCGGTGTCAATGTATTCGCAGTTCTGACTGGTGGAATCCTGTTCTCCGGTGCCATCGGTCTTGCAACCGGAAGCTTTTCCGCACTGGAACTTGCCAACAATGTTTATAACGGCTTTTCCGGAATGTTCGAAATCTTCCTGTTATCTATGATCACAGGTGGTCTTGCTAAAATGGTAGAAAAAGAAGGCGGCTTAGAATGGCTTCTTCAGAAAATCAGCAAAGTTATCAAGAACCGTCAGACTGCAGAGCTCGGTATCGCTGTCATGACTTCTCTGACTAACATTGCAACAGCCAATAACACTGTTGCAATCCTGATTGACAGTACAATTGCAAAAGATATCAGTAAAGAATACGGTGTAGATCCAAAACGTACCGCCTCCCTTCTCGACATCTTTGCCTGTGCTTTCCAGGGAATCCTGCCATATGGTGCACAGATTTTATTTGCCTGCGCTCTTATGGAGAATCTGAACAGTCCGTTCCAGGTAATCACGCAGTGCTGGTATCAGTTCATCCTGATGGCATTTGCAATCCTGTCCATCTTCTTTGCAAAAGGTGTAGATACGAAAAAAGCAACAAACTAATATGTGAGGTTATTAAAAAATATGATAGAACAGTACTTAAAAGATCTGAAAGTTCCAAAAGATGAACTGACCGCAATTGAACGTAACAAATTGCTAAACGAAGGAAAAGACGTAGACCGGATTATGTGCTGCATAGATTCAGGGGAGACATTGGCTCCCCTGATTGGCTGTACTCTTCCGGAATATTACTTTTCTGCCGAGAAAATGTGTGAACTCGAGGAATATATTTATAATAAGTTCCACTCTGACGGAGCCGGTCTGTCCACAACCTTGCGCGGCATGGCAGAAGCTATGGGATCAAAAATCAAATATTCTGATTACAACATTGCCCAGCTTGAGACTCCTGCCATTTCAAGTCTGGATGAAGTAGACAAATTAAAACGGATAAATGTAGATGAAGACGGACGCCTTCCTATTATTTTAAAAGGTCTGAAAATGGTCAAAGAAAGACTTGGAGACAAAGTACCTGTGAGCGGGACTGTCACTGGACCATTTACCGTTGCCTCAATGCTTGTTGGAACAGAAAATCTTCTGAAAGGTATGGTAAAACAACCGGATAAAGTCCTTCAAATGATGGACATCATTACAGAAAATAATAACCGTTACATCCAAAGACTCCTGGACATGGGCGTAGGAGTTGGATTTGCAGATCCGGTAAGCTCCACCTCTCTTCTTCGTGTGAAACAATATGAGAAATTTTCACTTCCATTTTTCCAAAAGAATGTAGACTTTATTAAAAGCCAGGGTGGGGGATGCGGTCTTCATATCTGTGGTACAAGCCGTAAATTATGGGAACTTCTGATTCCTACCGGAATCGGTACATTTGGTCCGGACAATGTCGAGGATATGGCAGAAGCCAAGGAAGTCCTCGGACCATATATGTGCATTCAGGGAAATGTCCCTCCTGTAGAAGTCATGCGTCTTGGAACTCCTTACGATGTTCTTCGCGCATCCAGAGAAAGTATCCGGAAAGCTTACGACTCCCCGAAAGGTTTCGTGCTGACATCCGGATGCCAGACTCCAATGTTCACACCAGAAGAAAATATGACTGCACTTATGGATGCAGCCCGTATCTTCGGGCATTATCCAATCAATCAGGATTTATTATGGATGGAGGATTAATCCTCCATCCTTTTAAAATTCAAAATCTGCATAATCTTCCGGCAGGAATCTGTGATAAATGATATGACAGTCTTCATCTTTAAAGCAATAATAGTATCTGTCCTCACTTCCCTCTGGAAATCTCACATAAAAATCAAACTCTCCGTTATTCATCTCTTCTGTGATTGTGTTTTCACTGTACTGACCAAACAATTCCAGAATCTTTTTCTTCGTGCAGCCATGTTCTCTCACCAGTTCAATCAGTTCTTTGATAAATTCATTTTCAGCAGTATGCTCATGCACATACTCACTTCCCTGCTCCGGAATATGGAAGCAGAAACGATCTTTTTTATGTGTTACAGCAATTTCTCCAAGTCTTGCTTTCATATCTTCCGGTAAATGTGTCAGTCTCTCTGCCATCTCCTCCACTGTATCCTCAGTATCAAAGAAATGATTCAGCGTGCTGAGTGGATAATATAATCTTACATCTTCTTTTCTATATCCCAGCTTTGCCTGCTCTTCCTTTACAATATCAATCAGGCTCTGTTCCAAACGTTTATATTCCATCTTACCAATCTCCTTTTTACTGCTTTATTTCTTATCAGACACATAGTTGTTCCTGCCTGCTTTCTTCGTATATAAATGATACTTACGGAACATTTCGCACTTCCACAATCCCGGCTCATTATACTACATCCACCTGTATTGTACCATTCTTTCTATAACATTTCTGGATGAACTGCAATTATTTCCATGAAGTTTGACATGAACCCTGTCTATCCCTTATACTAATTTACAGAAATATTCCCGGTATTCCATGATGCCTGTAAACTCATTTATTACATTTGAAAATATGTCGGGAATGATACGAAATTCATACATGACAGGAGGATAATGATCATTATGATTATAAAAAATGGACTCGTCGTTGATCCGGCTTTGGGACTTTCCGAAAAGATGGATCTTGCGATTGAAAATGGAACAATTCTAAAAATAGGAAAAAATATTGATACAGATCAAGTTTCAAATGATACCGAAATCCTGGACGCCACAGGACTTGTCGTTGCTCCGGGACTGATTGATACTCATGTACATTTCCGCGATCCGGGATTTACTTATAAGGAAGATCTTCATACCGGTGCACTTGCTGCTGCAAAAGGCGGATTTACAAGTGTCATCTGCATGGCAAATACTTCACCTGTCGTTGACAGTCTCCCTGTGCTTAAAGATCTGATTGACCGCGAGAAAAATGAAGACATCCGTATCTTCCAGGCAGCTGCCATTTCCTGCTCTCTGAAAGGAAAAGAAGCTGTCGATATGGAGGCTATGAAAAATGCCGGTGCATGTGGCTTCACCGATGACGGAATCCCTCTCCTGGACGCTGATTTCTGTTACCGTGCTATGGAACATGCCGCAAAATTAGGTGTACCTGTAAGTCTCCATGAGGAAGATCCTTCTTTTATTCAGAATAATGGAATCAATCACGGTACTGTATCTGAAAAGCTTGGCGTCTATGGTTCCCCTTCCATTGCCGAGGAATCGTTGGTTGCCCGTGATTGTCTTCTGGCACTTCGCTCCGGCGCAGATGTTGTTATCCAGCATATCAGCTCTGGTGTCTCTGTAGAAATGGTCCGCACTTTTAAAGCCCTCGGTGCTAAAATTCACGCAGAAGCAACACCGCATCATTTTACTCTGACTGATGAGGCACTTCTGACTTACGGAACGCTGGCCAAAATGAATCCGCCACTTCGCACCGCAAAGGACCGCCAGCAGATCATCGAAGGTCTTGCAGACGGAACCATTGACCTCATTGCCACCGATCATGCTCCACATAGCATGGAAGAAAAGAATAAACCTCTTACAGAAGCACCAAGCGGAATCACTGGTCTTGAGACTTCTCTTGCACTTGGCATCACAAGTCTTGTAAGACCTGGGCACCTGACTCTGTTACAGCTTCTGGAAAAAATGACTGTCAATCCGGCAAAGCTTTACCATCTCCCATACGGACAGATCAACGAAGGTGCTGCTGCCGATCTGGTTATCTTTGATCCGGAAGAATGCTGGAAACCTGGCGATTACGCTTCCAAATCCTGCAATACCCCGTTTACCGGACAGGAACTTTTCGGAAAAGTAAAATATACGATCTGTGGCGGTAAAACTGTTTATTCTGATAAATAATATAAATAATCACTTCATAAAAGTCAAAAGACAGGAAAAAGAACTTCCATACTTACACAAAAAGTTCTCTATCCTGTCTTTTTAATAATCACTTTGATATTAAATATCTTCCATCAAGTGCTTTAGCGATTTGCCCCCCCCCCCACAGAAATATTCTCTGTTTCTGAACGATGGCTGCCCGCCAGCTCTATGTTATCTTCTGCATCAAAATTATCTACAAAGTCCGAATCCACAACTTCTTTCAAATGATCCTGAATATCTGTCAGACATTCCAAAAGAACCGGATTAAACGCACCACATTCTCCATTCAGAATCATCTTCACAGCCTGTTCATGAGAATAAGCTTTCTTGTACACACGGTCACTGATCAACGCATCATAGGCATCCGCCAGTGATACGACCTGAGCAGAAATTGGAATTTCCTCTCCCACAAGCCCATCCGGATATCCTTTTCCATCATAACGTTCATGGTGCCAGCGGCAGATCTGATAAGCAACTTCCAACAGTATCTCTCCTTGATACATCTTGAGATTCTCAAGCATGGTAGCTCCGATCAGTGTATGTGTCTTCATAATATCAAATTCTTCTTTTGTAAGCTTACCCGGCTTATTCAGAATCTTCTCATCAATTCCTATCTTACCAATATCATGAAGCGCAGATGCCATAGAGATCATATACTGCTCAGACCATGACAATCCGTACTGTCCCGTCTTTTGGACGAGACGCTCCAAAAGTAATCTCGTCAAAGTCTGAATGTGTAATACATGAGGTCCACTCTCTCCATTACGAAATTCCACAATCTGGCTTAAGATTCCGACCATCATCCGGTTATTCTTCTCTTTCTCATAAATCTGGTCAGCAACAAGAGAAATCAATCTCCTCTGTTTTGCATAAAGCTTAATGGTATTAAACACTCTTTGATATACGATTTTCGCGTCAAATGGACGTCTGATATAATCTGCGATCCCCATCTCATATGCCCGGCGTATATAATCCTCAGATCCTTCACTGGAAATCATAATGACCGGGATATCATCCATCCAGTGCTCTCTTGCCATAGCCGCAAGGACCTCGAAGCCATTCATGACCGGCATCACAATATCCAGCAACATCAGTGATATGCCCGTACCATACTGCTTAAGCATCTTCAATGCCTCTTCTCCATTCTCAGCTTCCAAAATTCTGAAATCGTCCTGAAGCATCTCTGTAAGGATTTCCCGGTTCATCTCCGAATCATCCACGATTAAAATCTGCTGCTTAACTTTTAATGCTTCAAGTGCAGTTCCATCCTCACCTTCCTTATTCGCAAAATCTTTTTCTGTAACGACTGTGTTCTTTCGATTCTTCGCAAGATACATAAACTTATCCGCTTCCATTACCGTCTCCTCGACAGTTCTTCCTGCAGACATGACTCCACCGATACTTGCTGATAACTGAAGCCTTGAATATGTCGGAACATTTGCATTATAAATTTCTGTCCGGATCTGCTTAAGCTTTTCTCTGAACATCGTCTCGCTGATTCCCTGCAATACAAGGAGAAACTCGTCCCCTCCATAACGGATCAGAGTATCGTTCTTTCGGATACAACGACGAATTGCTTCCACTGTGGTGATAAGTGCCAGATCACCGGCATTGTGTCCATATGTATCATTATAGATTTTAAAATCATCCATATCAATCATGGCGACCCCGACAGATGCTGTCATCTGCTTGATTCGATCCTCGTAATAGCGGCGATTATATACACCGGTCAGCGCATCTTGATACAGCTTTTCATTATATCCGCTCAACTTCTCCATTAAACGGTCACGATTCTCCAAATCAACCAGGAATTCCTCATCCATCTTCCTGAGCAGCTCCATAACGTATGGCTGTCCGTCAATCTCCACATAACGCGCTGTCACTTGATAAATATCTGAATCCAGGTATTCCAGCTTTGTCCGCACTGACTTCTCCTCGAATGCCCGGGCAGCAATACAATTCTTACATGGCTTTTCCTTCTTCCAGAAATCATAACAATGGCATAATTCCATGTCTCCGCCTGGATTGTCGTTCTCTTCCAGCCGGAACTCCCGCTTATCCAACAGTCTTACTACCGTAAAGACCTTTTTATACAATTCCATCTCCATCTGAGCCTGCTGCATTGTCATAATATAATCTGAAGACATGATTTTAATCCTCCTGCACGATTCAAAAATCCGCGCTTTATCGCTCTGTTAAACACATTTATTTTACCAAATATAAATAAAAACTACAAGTTGTTTAACCAGAAAGATTGTCAAAACTTTGTCCTACTTATTCAGCTACGTTTATACTGACAACTGCTAGTTTTATTGCAGCCATTCTGAATTTTATTTTTGTGGGCGGCAAATGGGTGGCAAATTCACTGAATCGCACTGAACACAGTCAAGAAACCTCCTATTTACGCGATAGTGAGCAAACAGTTTCGACAGTTGTTTCAGTTTCCAAGGGAAGTTCTTTCACTTCCTCACCATCAACAGGCACAGGAAAATTGAATACGATCTTCTTTATCCAGCTTCCGTCTTTCCTTTTCTCCGGGAACATCTCAATTCGCTCGATAAAGGCCTTCATAAACTCCTTCTGCTCCGCTTCCGTTGCGGAATGGTAGACTTCATCAAATGCCAGCAACAAGCGATAGATATTGTCTCCGGAAATCTTCTCCTGCTGGATGCTGCGGATCTGACTTTGCAATTCGCCAATCTGAACTTCGATTTCCTCTATGGTGTCATACTGCTCATCATAGCGGCGCTGCAAGTCCAAAATCTTTCTGTCATAGTGGGCATCATTGATGTCCAAGGTATCCATCTGACGCTCCAAGCGGCTTTTCGTTCCAAAGGCTTGCTTTAGCCGCCCTTGTAGGACAGCAATCTGCCGTTCCATATCTTCTGTATCAACTGCTGTTCCGATTTTCGCCTGAATCGCTTCTACAAACCGTGGATTGTTGACCATAGCGGAGATAACCTTCGCCACAAATTTGTTGATTTCCGTCTGCTCGATATTCAGACGGAAACTGCACTCATGCCCGGTAGGTGTTACCGTATTTTTGCAGTAGTAATAATACCGTGTTTTCTTGTCCTTGCTGTGCGCCTTGGCGATATTGCCGTACATACTCTTTCCGCAGCATGGGCATTTCAAGATACCGGACAGGATGTGTGCGTGGTCTGGATTGTTAACCTTTTCCCGCTTAAAAGAATTGATCTTGCGCTTTTCCTGTGCCAGATACCAATCCTCTTCGGAAATGATAGCTTCGTGTTGTCCTTCATAAACCGGGAACTCCGACTGCTCAACCACGTGCATCTCGTTTCTTGTACCCTGTTTCTTTTCTGTTCTTCGTCTGCCGTAAGCAATCTTTCCCATATAAACAGGATTGTACAATACATTTTTCACAAAATCTCTTGAAAATCCCGGAATGGTATTATTCTGTCTTAGTTTCTTAGTATAACCATTGCGGTTCAGATATTTTGCAACTCCTGCAACACCCTCATTAGTGTGAATGTAGCGGTCATAAATGACACGAATTACTTCCACTTCATCCTCTGCAATGACAAGGTTTCCATTTTCCAGTTTGTATCCATATGGAGCGAAACCGCCGTTCCATTTGCCCTCACGAGCCTTTTGCTCACGTCCTGCCATTGTCTGTGTGCGGATATTTTCTCGCTCAATCTCTGCCACCGCAGACAGCACAGAGATCATCAGCTTTCCTGCATCCTTGGAGCTGTCAATGCCATCCTCCACGCAGATCAGATTGACACCGAAATCCTGCATGAGTTGCAAAGAATTCAGAACGTCCGCTGCATTTCTGCCAAATCGGGACAGCTTAAAGACCAACACATAAGAAACATCATCTTTGCCGTCCTGGATGTCATTCAGCATCCGTTGAAACTCCTGCCGCCCTTGAATGTTCTTTCCGGAAAAGCCCTCGTCAGAATACTCCCCGGCAACGATCATATCCTCGTATGCCGCATACTTCCGCAGCTTGTCACGCTGGGCATCCAAGCTGTATCCGTCAACCTGCATCGAGGTGGACACTCTTGTATAAAGATAGCATTTAAGTTGTTTCTTTTTCAGAATCTCCACCTCCCTCATTCCTTCCTTTTACCATAAGTCCCTCGTTGCGGATATAATACTCCAAAAGCCACAGCACATAATCCGGTGCATGGCGGTTGTCCAATTCCCATTCAGTCATAGTCCGGTAAGGAATATGGACGAGCTTGCAAAAATCTTTCCGATTCAGTCCTGTGCTTTCACGCAACTTTATAATTCTGTTTTTACAATCCATCCGTCTTTTCTCCACAAAAGCAAAAAATACACGTTGCGTAATCATTATAGCATAGCCATAGCGAATACGCAACGTGTAAATTGCAAATTTTATGCAGCCTTATCCGTCAGAAGCTGCGCTTGATTACTTTCCTCGGAATGCTCCACTCCCTGCGGTGCGTCCTGTTCCAATTTATCCAAAACCTGATGTCCATATTTCTGGAGCATCTGGCTCATAACATCCACACAGCGGTCAAATGCCGCATTATATTTCGCTTCCTCATAATATTTCTTCAATAGGCGATTCCTCCATCAAAGTTCCATATCCTGTCCACGCTTCCGGGCAGGGTGTTCGTGTTCCTGTGTTTGCTTTCCTCTGATGAGGATAGAATTGATAAAAGCCCGAACCTTTTCGGATGCGATTTCCAGTGCATCCAGAAAGGGTTGGGCTTTCTGTTTGAGTTCCATATATTTTTCGTTTACCGCTTCATACCGCTGCTTCCAGATGGAAACCGTCTTTTCTGCGGAAGCCAGTTTTTCTTTCAGACGCTTGTTGTCAGCATTGGCGATAATGCCATTGACCGCATAGCGTTTGAGTGTGTCGCATTCATCCGGTGTCAGCGTGATATTGTTTCCGAATGTGGCTTTTTTGCCCATTACTTCAATGTCCTGCACTGTCAGCGCAATGGTCTTTGCCGCCTTGGTTTCCTTTTGCAAAGATTCCAGTTTCTTTTTCTGTTTTGCTGTGGCAGCTTTGGCATCCTCCAAATTCTGTTCTGCCTGTGCCACCTGCCCGGTCACAGCTTCCAGCCGCTGCTGTTCTGCCTGCACCTTGAACTGGGTCACAGTCAGATGTTCCTCGGTGCTTCCACGTTCTCCACGCTCCACATCGGTATAACCGGCGTTTCGCATGAAATTGAAAAAGTCATCCTGCAACACACTGTAGGATGACTTCAAAATCTTTTTCCCTTTTGCGTTGAGCATGGGATTTCCGTCCTCGCCAAGCACCGGCTTGGACTCCCATTTCTTACTGCGGCTGACCTGTGTGATGACCTCCTTAACGGTTCCCCGGAGGGCTTCATCCTTGCATCGCTTCGACCAAAGGATCTGCTTTTCCACCACCGGGATATAAACCACATGAAGGTGGTAGTGGTACACCTCCTCGCCCAGAGCTTCGGACATTGCCCGGTTGCGCTCATCGGCGTGCATCACAGCGGAGAGGATATACTGTTCACCGCCCACGATCTCCACGGCGGCTTTGTAGGCATCGGCATAGAACTCTTTTGCAAATTCATAGCCACCGTGGTTGTAGAAGTAAGCGGAGTTCACATCGAAGATCAACTCGCCGTATTTGACGGCATCCGGTTTCAGACCTCTGGTGGAGATCACGCCGTCTTGTTCCATCTGCTCAAACATTTTTACATAATCGTCCATGGGTGCTTTGAAATGAACGTTCAAAGAAGTGCGTTCCGGCACGATGTCCTGATTGCTGTAGCTGTCCTTTTCACGCTCATTGTGTTCCTGTACCTTAGCCACATCAGCCGGTGTTTCCAAGTCCTGATTTCTGGCTACGGTACGGTCTATTCCATCATTTCTTGCCATTGGATTTTTCCTTTCTTTGAGATTTGCAGACAGCGGAGGGCTGGAGAACGGCACTTTTTCAAAGTGTAATAACCCACTATGACACTTTCATCCATACTGGCTGCAAAGTGCCGTGGGCTCTCCGAGGGCTCTCCCGAGGGGGAATGCGGTCACTGCGGTGACCTCTGCTGACCAAGGCGAAAATGTCTGCGCCTTTTCCCATGGTCAGCCCGTCTGCATGAAGCTGTTCTGTGTCAACTTCCTCTTGCAGTCGGTGTCCACAGACACTTTTTCAAAAGCCTGTGGACATAGAAACAGCCCGAACGAGAGGATGTGTGCTGTTTCTATAACAAGCGTTTTACGCTCTTTTGCTGCGTACATACATACCAGCAATGGGATTTACTCGACCTGCCGCCATTCCTCCGGAATGTCCTCCGGTACGTACGTACACGGCGAATCTCCGTAAAACCCATTTATATGAGGTCGTGCAATGGCTTCCACTCCCATGAATCCCCACACCCGCCGTCCGGCTGAGTTGGTGATGTTGTTGCAATGCTCCAGATTGAATTTCTTGGCATTGGCAATCATGGCGTCGCTGAAGCTGCGGGCTTTCAGCGGAGCAAGAGAATTTTCCTCGCACCACATCCGATAGATTTCATAGAAATCCTTGGAGCTGATGGACGCATCCGCTTTACGCCGGATGTATCCCTCGGAATCCATGAAATCAAAGATATTGTTGTTGTCACGTTTGACCGCTTCCCGGTTTTCCCGGATACGGTCACTCTCCGTAAACTTAAAGTTGTTGGCAACAAGCCGCTGCAAGCCTTCAAATGCCCACAGGAAGATACCCTCGGCTTCAGCTTTCATCTTCTCTGCAAGATCAGGATCGTCAGCTCTGTCCACCGGCTTTTCCTTGGTGGTCAGCACAAGCTGTCTGCGATAAAATCCGTCACTGCGGTCATACAGGGCTTGCAGATCACCGTTACTGAATGCCAGCAGCCGGGCGAACATCCAGCCCTGATAACTCTGCTTGCCTTTACGTTCCAAATCCATCTTGCCTTGTGCTGTCACGATGGATTTTACATAGTTGGTCTGGCGCAGAGCTTCCATCCGCATATCATCATCTACGCACAGCAGGATGTGCTCCAGATCGGCACGGGCAAAGCGGTTTTCAGAAATCTTGCCGATGCTGCCGTCCTTCATGTTTGTGCCAAAGATAGCCGAAAGCACCGCACCGATTTGGGATTTACCCTCGCCACCGTTGCCCTTAATCACCATCATGCGCTGTCCTTTGTTGGAGGGGATCAGGCAATAACCGATAAACTCCTGCAAGGTGGGAATGTCTTCCGCATGGAGCAGTCCATTCAAAAAGTTCAGCCAGATCACGGGCGCAGGAGCATCGGGATTGTAGACAACAGGCAGACGGCTTCGCACGATAGCCGGTCTGCCCTCGGTAAATGTGCCGTTCAATAGCAGCGTACCGTTGAACACATGGATGCGATCCTGCTCCGGTGGGAAGTCAGGCACTTGCGCTTCCAGTTTCAGCACTTCCAGAATGTTGGTGATCTTCCGGGGGATGTTGTTCACGGCACAGAATTTCAGCTTGTCGTAAATCTCCCCACGCAGTGGGAGATCGTCCGTCACTCGACCATCGGGCGTAAAAAAAGCTCCGTTTGCGAAGATGATTCTGCGCTCATGCAGAAATTCTTCACAAAACAGAGCTTCGTTGATGTTCTGCCCATCAAACCAGACAGGCAAATTCATATCAGGCGTTTTCCGGTTCTTCGCCATGGTGCGCCACCTCCTTTTTCTTTCGTGTGATGTACTCTTGCAGAAAAGTAATTTTTCCCTCCTTCATCAGCTCGTCCACCAATGCCACCCGCTCTTCCAGATCACCCACGGTCAGCACATCTGCCATATATTCGATAGGACAGTGCATCTGGCAGGCTTCCACAAAACGATCATCCAGAGCCTCCTCCGGTGTTTTGGGTGCATACCGCACTTTCCAATCTTCCAGCAGATGCAGATAATCCGTCAGCACCCGGAAACACAGCATTTCATCCTCCCGGAACTGACGGATATAAGGACGCTTTGGCTTGACCATAGCTGCGACAGTGGGCGGTTTCGGGTCAAGTCCGAAGTCCGAAGCCAGCTTTTGCGCTGCTTCATAGCTGCTCATATTGAACAACCTTGCCACAAGGTCGATCACATCTCCCTTTGCTCCACAGCCGAAGCAGAAGAAATAGTCCTCATTCAGCTTCAAGCTCGGATGCCTGTCATTGTGGAACGGGCAGCAAGCCATACCGTTTCGGTTGACTTTCAGCCCGTAGTGTTCGGCGGCTTGCTTGACACTGATTGCCGCTTTGATGGTTCCATAGATTGTCATAAAAAAACCTCCGTTCATAATATTCTGGAAAGCACGAAGCACCCGCAGTGATTGGCAGGTGCTTCGCTCCTTCTATTATGGTTATGACGGATTTCTCAAAAAACAGGCTAATCGGAGGACAACTCCGTTTCAAAAAACAGGACAACTTATTGATAGATGTAGATTTCTTTACATTAGCATGATACAATTAAGAAAGTGAAAAAACAGGACAGGAGGTAAGCATGAACCAAGAATTGATGACATTGGACTTCTGGCAGGATACGGTCATATATGAGGGCAAAACATTCCCTGTCGGCACGCTTGCCTGTGATGCACTGAATGTTCCTGCGGATACTATTACAAAAATGAACGAGCAATGCGAGAAAATCAATCTGCTGCTCGGGATGCTGAATGCCGGACAGGATACTTCTGCACTCTTTCCAATGGCAAAGGAAGCTGCATTGACAATGTTAGAGATTCTCAGCAAAACGCCGCCGTTCTCCTATATGGATATACCAAAGCACCGGGAACGAATAGAAAGGGTCTTTACTGCGGACAATGCTCTGAAATATGTGGAGTTCGCCATAAAAGCCGTAACCAATTCTTTACCGTTCGAAGAAGTTCCGAAATATGCTGATGCGGTGATGCTCCAGCGCTATACCGCTGTATGCGGGCATCTGGCTTACTCCCTTGAGGAATACCAAAAGGCGATGCTTGATTTTGCAGAACAATCGGACGGAAACGAAGCAGACCGCACCGCAGAGGGCTTTGCGAAAATGTTCGGCACCTATTTCCCACCGGAGTTTTCTATCACAGAGGGCAATGCCTGGATGTCTACCCTGAACAATTCCGTTCAGTATATATCGGTCATCCGTCCCGGCGAAAAAGTTGCGAAGCTGGTCAAGCGGATGCACTATGTATCCTTTGTAGGGATGTTCCGGTCTGATCTTTTTGAGGGCTTATGTGTTGGTCATGCCCCGAAAAAATGCAAAATCTGCGGCAAGTGGTTCCTCACCACCAACGCAAGGCACACCAAATACTGCGGCGGCTATGCACCGGGGGACAAGCTGCACCGCACTTGCCGGCAGATCGGCAATCTAAAAGGCAGAGAACAGCGAGAGCTTGCAGACGATCATCCGATTATCCAGATATATGAAAAGAGGCTGAACACCATAAATCGCTATGTAAAGCGTGGTACTCTGGACGCTGACCTTGCGGAGGTCATGAAGAAACTGGCAAAAGATAAAGAACTCCGGGCAAAAAGTGATGTTGCTTATGCCAAAGGAGCTTATGAAAAAGAAATGGAACAGGCTGCTTTGCTTGCAGAAGCTAAGATACATATTTAGTGGGGGAACAATATGAAACAAATATATGTGCATGGATTAGGACAAACATCTGACAGTTGGACAAAAACAATAGATATTTTGCAAACTACTGATTACAGCTTGTGTCCGAATCTTCCTGATTTAGTTCATAGCAAAGAAGTGACCTATGATAATCTATATGCTGCATTTTCAGATTACTGCAATCAATATGATGAGCCTATTGATTTGTGCGGTTTATCGCTTGGGGGCGTATTAGCTCTGAACTATGCTATACAATATCCGAAAAAAGTTCGCTCCTTGGTGCTTATCGCCACACAATATAAAATGCCCAAGAAGCTTCTGAAATTTCAAAATCTTCTCTTTAGATTTATGCCTAAATCCATGTTTCAACAAATGGGATTTAGAAAAGCTGATTTCTTACTTCTATGCGAAACCATGATGGAGTTGGACTTTAACAACTCTCTGCACAAAATATCATGCCCTACACTATTGTTATATGGCGAGAAAGATACTGCGAATAAAAATGCTTCTATTGAATTGGCAGAATTGCTTAAGAACGTGGAATTAAAAACGATTATTGGTGCCGGACATGAAGTTAATATTGAATCACCGCAGGAATTGGCAGAAATACTTCATGCTTTTTATGAAAGAATGTCTTAAGGGATTCTTATAGAAATGAGAAGGGAGGTGCGCTATGCTGAGTGATTTTACATGGAATATGACCGGATACATACCGAAACACCAAGTCAATCCGCACGGTGATGGTATCATTCCCTATGTGGCAGAGCGCATCTTCCAACTGGAACCTGAGCCGCCAAAGGTAGGCAGTCTGAACGAATATATCCTGTCTGCCTTGCAGGAAAAGAATTTGATACATTTCTCATTCTTCCTACACCACTACGAGCCGCAGCTTAACAAGCGCATCAAAGACTTTCTCGGTGTGGATG
This sequence comes from Dorea sp. 210702-DFI.3.125, assembly GCF_020560945.1. Taxonomy (NCBI): domain Bacteria; kingdom Bacillati; phylum Bacillota; class Clostridia; order Lachnospirales; family Lachnospiraceae; genus Dorea; species Dorea sp. 210702-DFI.3.125. The sequence continues at coordinate 20,946 of NZ_JAJCNF010000012.1, read as the reverse complement.
GCGGCGATTTGTACGACACAGACCGATTTATAGATATAAAGCTCTCCTGCCGGGAACAAATGCTCCAAAAACTGATGGACTATGACCTTACCAAGGGCGCAGAGTATGCTACATACATCTATCCGTTCATCCGGGATGCTATGCTCCGTTTTCGCATGGGCGAAGAAAAATGGTCGGTATCCTCTCTGACTAATTACAAAATGGTGCGGTCAATGGCTTGGCTGTACCACAATACCAAGGATGCGGTCAACGAGTTTTCCAAGAAATACAACTGTGATCTTGCTCTTGCCGAAAACTATCTGAAAGTTGTGCGAGGTATCCGCAATCAGCAGCCTTTCTATGTCACAGACGAGGACGGCGAAGAAACAGGCGAGGATGTAGCCCTTGACGATAGCTGGAACTATACCGATATCCTCTGGAACGGCATACAGGCAGAAAAGGTGCAGCGGGCATTTGAGAAACTGAATTACCGGGAACAGACCTTGCTCGAAAAACGATTAGCAATTTGCATGACCTGTGGGCGTGTCAGCTCATGGAAAGACCGCCCCACCTTTGAAGAACTGGCGGTTATGTTTGAGGGCAGTACAGCCAGCGGTGCAGAACGAGCCTACCGAAAAGCAGTGGACAAGTTGACGGAATTTTTGGTTGCCGAGGGCGCAATCCATGCAGTCCGGCTAAAACAGAAATCCAAGACCAAGCGAAAAAAGAAAATCGCCGCCGCAATCTACGAATATCAGGCAGACTGCGACGGCGAATGGGGCGAAATATCATTAGATTTTGAGAACGGCAAGGCAGAGGTCATTTTGCTTGCCGATTGGGATACAGTGAAAACGAACAAATTTGCAAGCAGAGCAATCGCCTATCTTCTGAACTGTGAGAACGAAAAATTACCCAAGGAAATAATGGTGGCCTTTGAATAACGAGGGAGTGAGATACATGGAACAATTATTGATTATTGAAGATGATATAGGGTTGAATCAGGGTTTAAGTAAAGCACTGAAAGCAGATGACCGTCAGATTATATCCTGCCAAGACCTAAAAACGGCGAAGGAACAGCTTCTTTGCGGCGGTGTATCCCTGATCCTGCTGGATATAAATCTGCCGGATGGCAGCGGGCTCGAGCTGCTCCGGGAGGTCAAGGAAAACACACCCTATATTCCTGTTATTCTGCTGACTGCCAACGACACCGATCTGGACATCGTAGACGGACTGGAGAGAGGCGCTGATGATTATATTACCAAGCCCTTTTCTCTTTCGGTTTTGCGTGCAAGGGTGAATACCCAACTGCGAAAGCAAGCGTCAAACCATAAAAATGCGCCGTTCCATATGGATCTATTTCACTTTGACTTTGAGGCTATGACCTTTTATGTGGGAGATTCAAAAGTGGAATTGAGCAAAACAGAACAAAAATTACTGCGTCTGCTTGTTGAAAACCGAGGCCGAACCATGACCCGTGGAGACCTTGTCGACCGGATCTGGACAGATGGCGCAGAATATGTGGATGAAAATGCTTTGTCTGTTACGATCAAGCGTCTGAGGGATAAGCTTGGCGCACAGAAATACATTAAAACCATCTACGGAATCGGTTATAGCTGGGTGACAAAAGATGAATAAAACCGGCATTGTGATCATACTGCTGTGTTTTCTGGCGGCGGCAGCTGTTGTGTTATGGGAGCGGAGAAAGACCAGAAAAACGATGGAAGAAATCGAAAGGATGCTGGACGCTGCCATGACCGGCTCCTTTTCTGAAACCAATTTTGATGAAAGCCAGCTGTCTGCATTGGAAACAAAATTTGCACACTATCTTTCTGCCGCAGAAGCATCTTCTCGAAATGTAGCGCAGGAAAAAGACAAAATCAAAACCTTGATTGCGGACATTTCCCACCAGACGAAAACGCCGATTGCAAATCTGCTGTTATACAGCGAGCTTTTGATGGAGGAAACTCTGCCTGCATCGGCGAAGGCAAATGTGGAGGCACTGTACAAACAATCGGAAAAGCTGCGTTTTCTGATCGATTCTCTCGTAAAGCTTTCCAGACTGGAAAACGGGATCATTTCACTCTCCCCCCAGCCGACAGCGCTGCAGCCGCTGCTTGAAAGTGTGGTAGAACAATATACTGCCAAGGCTTCTGAAAAAGGATTGTCTTTGCAAATGCAGGATACAGATGCTTTTGCTGTATTCGACTTCAAATGGACAGCGGAAGCGCTGGCTAATATCGTAGACAACGCCATCAAATATACAGAGCATGGCACCATTACTATTTCTGCCGTAAGCTATGAAATGTTTGCAAGGATCGATATATCGGATACCGGTTCAGGCATCCCGGAAAGTGAGCAAGCGAAGATATTTGCTCGCTTTTACCGCTCAAATAGTGTGCAGAAACAAGAAGGGGTCGGCATCGGCTTATACCTTGCCCGACAGATCATATCCGGCGAGGGCGGTTATATCAAGGTTGCTTCCGTTCCGGGAAAAGGAAGTACGTTTTCCATATTTCTGCCGAAATAACAACAATTCTATCAAAACTGTTAGATTTCATTTTCCGCCGGAAAGAATGTGGAAAGATTCCTATGCGATAATCTGTATGTATCAAAGGATCATTTCCTTTCATACATACAGATTTTTTCATGGAGGTACTCATTTATGGAAGTTTTACAGGCAAAAAACCTGAAAAAGATTTATGGCTCCGGCAATAACGCAGTTCATGCGTTGGATGGAGTTGATTTAAGTGTAAAGAAGGGCGAATTTGTTGCAATTGTCGGCACATCCGGCTCCGGCAAATCCACGCTGCTGCACATGCTGGGCGGGCTGGATCGCCCTACAAGCGGCACGGTCATGGTGGACGGACAGGATATTTTCTCCCTAAAGGAGGAAGCGCTGACCATCTTCCGCCGCAGGAAAATCGGCTTTGTGTTCCAAGCATATAATCTTGTTCCGGTGCTGAATGTGTATGAAAATATTGTTCTACCCATTGAGCTGGACGGTGGCAAGGTCAATAAGGATTTCGTACAGCAGATTGTACAGACCCTTGGGCTAGATGACCGTCTGGATGCGCTGCCCAATCAGCTCTCAGGCGGTCAACAGCAGCGAGTAGCCATTGCCCGTGCGCTGGCGGCAGCACCCGCTATCATTCTGGCAGATGAACCCACCGGCAATCTGGATTCCAAAACCAGCCAGGATGTATTGAGCCTTTTGAAAGTCACCAGTCAAAAGTTCGCCCAGACAATCGTAATGATCACTCACAACGAAGAAATTGCGCAGATGGCAGACCGCATTATCCGTATCGAAGATGGTCGGATCGTCTCCCAGAACTAACGGGAGGTGGCTACGATGAATGTCAAAAACAGAAAATGTATTCGAAAGCTCAGCTTAAAATCTCTTTATGCGAACCGTCGCCGCAATCTGATCGCCATTTTTGCCATTGCGCTGACAACGCTGCTATTTACGTCCATGTTCACCATTGTCTTGTCGTTGAACGCCAGCTATGAAACCTACCAGTTTCGGCAGGTAGGCGGCTATGCACACGGCACCTTTAAGGATGTTTCCCCCGAGCAGGCGGAACGTATCGCCGCCCACCCGAAGGTAAAGTCTGCGGGGGCACGGAAGGTGATCGGCATCACTGCGGATGGTGTCTTTTCCAAAACGCCGGCAGAGATCAGCTACATGGATGCCAACTGCACCAAATGGAGCTATGCCACCCCTACTACCGGACGGATGCCCGAAAGCGGCAAAGAGGTGACCATGGATACGGCAGCGTTGCAGCTGCTTGGCGTGACGCCGGAACTGGGCGCAGAGGTCACGGTTTCCTATTCCATCACGGACAAGGATCAAACCGCCTTTACTGTAACAGATACCTTTACGCTGGTGGGCTATTGGGACTATGATGAACTAATGCCTGTTCATTACATCAACATCAGCCGTGATTACGCAGATGATATCGAAGCGCAGGCAGTGAAAACAGGTTTACAGCCCTTCCGCACTGACCTGAATGTCATGATGGCTTCCAGTACAAACATTCAAGGGCAGATGGAGCAGGTGGATACCGATCTCGGCTACACATGGGACAGCTATACCGATCCCAACAGCGTCCGGATCGGCGTCAACTGGGGATATACCTCATCCCAGCTGGAGTCGCATCTCGATCCGGAACTTGTGATCGCCATAGCAGCTTTTTTGCTGCTGGTGATTTTCACCGGGTATCTTATCATCTATAACATTTTCCAGATCTCTGTTGCGGGGGATATCCGGTTTTACGGGCTTCTGAAAACCATTGGCACAACGCCCCGGCAGCTCAAACGCATCATTCGCCAGCAGGCACTTCTGCTTTGTCTGATTGGCATTCCGGCGGGGCTGCTGTTGGGCTATGGCATTGGCGCTGTTCTGGTGCCTGTTGTCTTGCGCTCCACCCAGTTGGATGCGGGCATCACCACCATCAGCACTTCGCCTGTGATCTTTGTTGGCTCCGTGCTGTTTGCCCTGCTGACGGTGCTTTTGTCCTGCTCCAAGCCCGGGAAAATGGCAGCCAGGGTTTCTCCGGTGGAGGCTACCAAATATACAGATGCGATGCAGACCAAGAAAAAACAGCGCAGCACCCGGGGAGCGAAGCTCCATCAGATGGCCTTTGCCAATCTGGGACGAAACAAAAAAAAGACGGTGCTGGTGGTGGTGTCTCTGGCACTGTCGGTGACGCTGTTCAATGCACTGTGTGCCTTTGTGGGCGGCTTCAGCATGGAGAAGTATGTATCCTTCATGACCTGCGCCGATTTTATCGTCAGCACGCCCGACTATTTCCGTTACAACCCGGCGGATGAATTCATCACGCCGGAACAGATCGAAGAGATCGCAGCAAACACAAAGTCCAGTCTTTCCGGCACGGGATATGCTGTGCGAAAACCCGTATATCTTTGGATGACGGAGGATGCTCTGCGGCAGGACTATGCAAGGTACGAAAGTGCTGAGCAGTTGGACAGCCATATGAGCCGCATGGAGCACCGGGGCGATATGGTGATGGGAGATACCAGAATCGAGGCTCTGGATAACAGCCTGTTTGACAAGCTGCAAGTGTTCGACGGAGATATTTCTCCTATGCTGGAGCCAAACAATAACGCTATTGCCATTGCGGTTTCCTTAGATGACTACGGTAATCTGCCCAATCCTGAATACTACCCCAAGGTGGGAGACACGATCACCGCCACCTATGCGGACGATGTGAAATATATCGACAGCCGCACCGGGGAACTCCGCACCGAAGATACACCGGAGGAGTACTTTCAGGAAAAACTGTATGGAGCCAGAGATGTAGAGTACACGGTCTGCGCCTTGGTAGAGCTTCCGTATTCCATGAGTTATCGTTATGGTGGTATTGGATATGAGACAGTTTTGTCTGTGGATACCGCACAGAGGGACAGCGGCGGTGCGGCCATTCCGATGCTCTACCTGTTCGACACAGCAGACGACGCAGACGAGGCCGAAGCAGAGCAATATCTATCGAAGCTCACTGCCGGTGAGTTTTCACCCTTGATGTATGAAAGCAAGGCCACGGCTCGCTCTGAGTTTGCTCAGTTCCGGCAGATGTTCCTTCTGGTAGGTGGTATCCTCTGTGCTATCATCGGGCTGGTGGGACTCTTAAATTTCTTCAACGCCATGATGACCAGTATTCTTTCCCGCCGCCGTGAATTTGCTGTGCTTCAGGCTGTAGGAATGACGAACCGGCAGCTCAAAATCATGCTGATCTACGAGGGATTGTTTTACGCAATGTCCTCCGTATCGGCGGCCTTTATTCTGTCGCTGGCGGTGGGACCTCTTGCAGGAAAAATGCTGGGCAGTATGTTCTGGTTCTTTGAGTATCGATTCACCATTCTGCCTGTCCTGCTGACAATTCCGGTATTTCTTCTGCTGGGGTGGCTGATTCCTTGCATGATGTATGACAATGCAGCGAAATGCAGTGTTGTAGAGCAATTAAGGGATGCTCAATAACTGTTAAGCAAAAAACGGCCCTCTGCCAAGGAAAAGGCAGAGGGCTGAGTTTTAATCTAAGGGTTTACATTCAGTTACAGTTTTTAGATAAATTTCGGGATCACCGTTCAAGATCAAGTCTGCATATCCAACCGGATCATTGTAGATTAGATAATCCAGTTCTGACCGTTGATACATATTGTCAGCAACCTCATTCTCCACGGCGATGGTATCAATGGCAATCATGCTGCCATCTAAAAATTTCAGTTCCACACAAGCGGTATCCATGTTAAACTCACAAGAAATCAATCTATCCATAAGAAACCTCCATTTTGCGGGATGTTAGATCATCCCAAAATATTTGAATGCTTCTCGGATTGCTTTCTCTTTTTCCTGCGGACACTGGGGCTGTCTGGAATCCTCGGACTTCGGCAGATTATAGTTCTTACCAACCCCAATCCCACATTTTCGTTTAATCTGTGAGATATAGAGGTTGGACACCTTTAACCCGGTATGCTCCAACACATACTCCTTGATCTGCGGATAGGTTGCCCCATCCTGAAATTCGGACATATCCATATCTTCCAAAGAGAACTCAACCCGAATCTTTTTCGAGTCGACCTCACCCTTGGAAAGCAAGACAACCGTCTCGCAGTGATCGCAGAACGGGAACATATCAACCGGCTGAATCTTTTCCACCTTATAATGATGTTTTGTCAAATATTTCAAATCTCTTGCCAACGTCTCCGGATTGCAGGAAATGTAAATGACTTTCTTCGGAGATAACTTTACAACAGAAGATAAGAATCTCTCATCACTTCCGGCTCTCGGCGGATCCATAAATACCACATCGGCTTTCTCACCTTTCGCTGCCATCTCAACCATAAATCTTCCGGCATCTCCCTGATAAAATGCAGCATTCGTAATCTTGTTCTCTTTTGCATTGATCCTGGCGTCTTTTACTGCATCTTTGTTTAGCTCCACGCCAATCACCTTACCGGCTTTCTTCGCAGCAATCAGCCCAATCGTTCCAATTCCGCAATACGCATCAATCACCGTCTCTTTTCCTGTCAGGCCGGCATAATCGATGGCAGTCTGATATAAAATCGCTGTCTGCACCGGATTGACCTGATAAAAGGACTTCGGTGAAATACGAAACATACAGCCACATAATCTGTCTTTAATAAACCCCGGACCGAAAATCGGCTTTTCCCGGTCTCCCAAAACCATGCTTGTCTGTCTGTCATTTACATTTAACACAACGGTCGTAATCTCCGGATGCGCTTTTCTAAGCGCTTTCACAAAATTATTTTTCGACGGAAAAATCGGTGAACCTGTGACAAGGACGACCATAATCTCTCCTGTAGAAAAGCCTCGGCGGATCAGCACATGACGCAGAAGTCCATAACCTGTGTCCTCATCATATGTCCGGATTTTAAATGATTTCAACATTCCACGAATCGTCCGGATAATCTCCTGACTCTTTTCGTCTTCAATCAGGCAATTCTCCACCGGAACTACTCTATGCGTTCCTTCTTCGTAAATACCGGAAATAATATTTCCTTTCCGGTCACGGTCAAATACCGCATGCACTTTATTCCTGTAATAATATGGATTCTCCATTCCGATGATTGGACAGACCTTCCCGTACGCTCCAAGAAGACTCTGTTCTTTTTTCTGCTTTTTCTTAAGCTGCTCTTTATAAGGAATACCCTGAAACTGGCAGCCACCACATTTCTTCGATATATTACATTTCATAATTTCTTACTTACCTGTTACCATTCATATATATTCTGACAGTAACTCTCCTCTTTCATCTATAACTGTTCAGAACCCCACCACACAAATTCGCAAAACCGCACGATACTCGTGCTTTCCCACTGCTACGCAGCTAATTTTGCTCATATGTGGGGTGGTAACTCTATTCGAGTCACCTTGAAATAAGAAAAACCGCTACTTACATGCAAGCATGACGCATCAATTTTTCTTATTTCAAGGGGTTCTGAATAGTTACCTTCTATTATAAATTGTGGACATTTTCCCCGCAACCTTTTATAATCAAATCATGTTTTTATTTAAAGGAGATATCAAATGAGTACTAATCAACACAATCGCGAATCTTTTGGCAGTCGTTGGGGCTTTATCCTCGCCTGCATCGGCTCCGCCGTCGGCATGGGAAATATCTGGATGTTTCCAACCAGAGTGTCCCTTTACGGAGGCGGCTCTTTCCTGATTCCTTATATATTTTTTGTTGCCCTCATCGGCTTCACTGGAGTCATTGCAGAAATGAGCTTTGGCCGTGCTACCAGATCTGGTCCGGTCGACGCATTTGGCTGCGCCTGCGAGACAAACGGCAAACGAAAACTCGGAGAAGCCCTTGGCATGATTCCAGTTCTCGGTTCCCTTGCAATGGCAATCGGATACACCGTCGTTATGGGCTGGATTTTCAAATATGCAATCGGTACCCTGACCGGTTCGACTCTTGCCCCAGATAATGTAGAAGAATATGGAAATGCTTTTGGCAGTATGGCTTCTGCATTTGGAAATAATGGATGGCAGATTGGCGCTTTGATTATCTGCATGTTAATCCTCATGCTCGGTGTCGGAGGCGGAATCGAACGTGCCGGTAAAATCATGATGCCGCTTTTCTTCTGCCTGTTTGTTATTCTGGCAGTTTACGTTGCATTCCAGCCGGGAGCCATTGACGGATACCGCTACATTTTCCGGGTGGATCCGGAAATGCTGGCATCTCCGTCTACATGGATATTTGCTCTTGGGCAGGCATTTTTTTCCCTGTCTGTTGCGGGAAATGGAACTCTGATTTATGGTTCCTACCTGTCAGATAAGGAAAATATACCCGCTTCTGCCGCAAAAGTAGCACTTTTTGACACCATCGCCGCAGTCCTTGCAGCCCTGGTCATCATTCCAGCTATGGCAACCACCGGAGCACAGTTAAATCAGGGAGGACCGGGACTATTATTCATCTTCCTGCCGAATCTGATTCGTTCCATGCCGGGAGGCCGGATCATTGCAATCATTTTCTTTGCAGCCGTATTCCTTGCAGGGATGACATCACTGATCAACTTATACGAAGCACCAATTGCAACGGTACAGGAAAAACTACATTTATCCCGCGTACCTGCATGCGGTGTCATTGCAGCAATCGGAATCATCGTTTCACTTCTGATTCAAGGCATCGTCTCCACATGGATGGATATTCTTTCTATATACATTTGTCCACTGGGCGCGGGACTCGCCGGAATCATGTTCTTTTGGGTATGTAAGAAAAGCTACGTCGAAGAACAAGTCAATAAAGGCCGGGAACGGAAATTCACCAAATACTTCATTCCTGTCTGCAAATACATCTATGTACCAATCTGCTTTATCGTACTGATTCTTGGAATCGCACTTGGCGGGATTGGCTAACAAAAAAATCGGGATACTCTACATGATAGAATATCCCGATTCTTTTTCTACATATCAAATTCTATGATGCGCTTTCTGCTTTATCTCCAACTCGAAATCTTGCCATGCAGATCAAAGTCGCCACTGCCACAATCACTCCACCTGCAAATCCTATATCTTTCAGCGAAATCTTTGTATACACTGTTCCGCCAAACCAGGTTCCGCAGCCAATTCCCAGATTGAAAATTCCTGAGAAGATTGCCATAGCAACAGATGATGCAGCCGCAGAGACACAACCAATCAACTCTGCCTGAAAGCTTACCTGAAATGCCATAATCGCCAGTCCCCATCCAGCACATACCAAAATCACGGTATACATATTGACAGAAGCTGGATATAAGAGCAGCAGAGCTGCCACAACACCAATCATAACAGTCTGAACAAAAGCATACCGATGATCATCATAATATCTTGAGAACAAATAGCTTCCTCCAAGCCCCGCTACTCCGAATAACATCAATGCCATAGTTACCCAGTTACTCGGAAGCCCTGCTACCTTCTGCAAAAACGGCTCGATATAACTGTAGCTTGTATAATATCCGGTCGCCACAAGAAATGTAATTACATAAATGCTCATCAATCTTGCATTTTTGAAAAGCTCCGGAAGCTGGCCCACGGAAAATGATTCTGTTCCTTCCAGCTTCGGAAATACAAATGCCAGATAGCCAAGTACCAGAAATGAAACTATCGCCACACATAAAAATGTCATTCGCCAGCCGATCTGAAGTCCGATCATTCGGCCAAGCGGCATTCCTATTACCATGGCAATTGACGTTCCAGTAATAATTGCACTAAGATCCTTTGACTGATGCTCTTTCGCCACAACCCGAACTGCAACCGGTGATGCGATCGCCCAGAAAATGGAATGTGCACACGCCACACCAATACGTGACAATACAAGAAATGTAAAGCCACTTGAAATTACCGACAACACCTGACATACCGCAAACACACTTAACGTTCCAAGCAGCAATTTCTTCGGCTGTATCCTGCACACTAACAACATCAGCGGCAGCGACAATAACGTCACAGTCCAGGAATAGGCTGTAATCATCACGCCCGCCTGAGCCTCCGTCATATGAAACTCATTAGAAATATCCGTTAAAAGCCCAATCGGCATAAATTCCGAAGTATTTACCAAAAACGCTGAAATCGTCATACCGATCAACGGGAGCCACTCCCGTAAAGTCATCTTCGTCTTCATCTATATTATCCTTTCCAATTATGTTAAAAATCATTATTTGCCCGCGAACAATTATAGTATAAGGCGTTGCACAGTGTCAATAAAGTATATATCTAAAATAGTTGAACCTAAAATGAATTTCTAAATTCCATGCCCCTCTTTTTTCTGGACTTTTCTTTTTTCACACCCCTTTTTACGTACAGTACATCTAATTTGAGATTATAGTGACAGATTACTATACAAAAACATAATACCAAAAACATATTATTAGCATAAAAACAATTGTATAAATATATCATTCATGTTAAAATAGGTAAAATATATTATTATAAATAATGGGAGGAATGATATATGAAACGCGAAAAACAAACAACTAGCTTAAATAAACTTATTATTAAAGTGAAAGAAGGCGAAAGGATACAAAAAAATATTGGAAGAATATTTCGAAAATATAACATTATAGAATATAAAGAACCAGGCGAAACTTTGACAATTAATGATTTTTACAAAGGCTATGGCGATGGCTGTTTTTATTTATCCAATATAGACTTGGAAAGTGATATACAACCGAAAGAATTAACAATTACATTTATTAGCAATTCTTATCCGGATAAAATGATTCGGCATTTGAAAAATTTCCGAAAACTTGAGGTCGAATTGATGGAACCAGGAATATATTATGTTACAGGAGATGTTATTATATTTCAGATAATCGTAATAAATGAACTGAATTCGCAAGAAAATAAGGCACTGTATGCATACGGTGAATATTAAGTTACTTTTTAATCATATCCAAGATAATATAAACAATAAGAAAGCTTACATTCATGAATACTTCATCATTTATACACTTTCTATTAAAACACTTCAAAATTGAATATACAAAACATGAGCGTTCTGGGATTTATGGTTTTATCCAAGTTTTAATGGCATATAACTCCAACAAAATTGAAGGAAGTACCCTGACCGAGGAACAGACCGCCTCTCTCTTTGATACCGGAGTCCTCCCAAAATCTGAAGACTATTACCGTGCAAAAGATGTAGAAGAAATGAATGGTCATTTCCTAATGTTCAATAAAATGCTTGATACTCTGGACCTCGAACTCACAGAAGAACTAATTAAAGCTTTTCACTATGAGCTAAAAAGCGGGGTATTCGAAGATCGCGCAAATGGCTACGCAATCGGCGATTATAAAAAACGTCCTAACATGATAGGCATATATGAAACAGTACTTCCAAGCCAGGTATCCGATGAAATATCACAATTATTAGCCTGGTACAATAATCAGGATATTTCCCTAGAAATACTTGCCGAATTTCATGCCCGCTATGAAAGTATTCACCCATTTCAAGATGGAAATGTACCATTGAGATACCAACAACAAATAGTGGCATAACAGCAGCAAACAACTTCATATCACATAAATACAGTTAAATAACATATAGAATTAGGAATACTTGAAAAACGGTATTCCTTTTTTATTTCCAGACGTTCAGAAATGAGCGTCTATTTTTTTACCCAAATGAAAGGAGAATCAAAAAATGAATAAGATATTGAAACGATTGCTTACAGGTGTTCTTACTCTCGCAACCGTCTTTACTGCTCTACCCACAACTGCTGTCCATGCTGCGGAAACACAATACTGGACAGAATCGGAGGAACGTGTCGGCATTGTTGAGAAAGTAATGAATGATGGTTCTATCGGCTCTACATTTAATGAGGGGCATATGACCGTTGAGGGCGAGGACGCTTATTGTATCGACATCAACACAGGCTTTAAGAATGGATATAAGACCAGAAGTGACGCAAGTACACGCATGACTGCCTACCAGATAGAGGACGTTGCTTTATCTCTTGAATACGTCAAACAGTATACGAAAAGCCATACAGGATTGAGCAGCCAGCACGCCTACCTTTTAAGCCAGCTTGTAGTCTGGCAGAGATTGAGCGTCCATCTTGGGTGGAGCTGTGACAATGTACGAGCTTCCTATGATGAAATCTCAAAATCCGTGCAAGATGAAGTATTCGCCGGAGCGAAAGCCTTTGTAAGAGAAAATAAAGGACGCTATGACTGTTACGGTTATATCTACACTGGTGAGGGGCAGAATTTAGGACAGTTCTTCGCAGAGCTGGCTGTCGGCAATGGCAAGATTCAGAAATCTTCCAGTAATACCACAGTCACAAACGGGAATGACTGCTATTCTCTCTCTGGTGCGACTTATGGTGTCTATTCTGATAAAGGCTGCACGAAATCTGTTGCCACACTTACGACAAATGCCAATGGTAATACGGACACTGTGGAATTAAGAGCTGCGACATACTATGTGAAAGAAACGAAAGCTCCAAAGGGATTCCAGTTAGATAAGAACGTCTATACTATGACGGTCAAGGTTAATGAAACTACGACTTTAAAAGTCAGCGACAAATCAAAAGTCACTGACACTTTGGTTGAGCTTTTCAAGATTGATATGGAAATTTCCAAAGCTACGCCACAGGGTAACGCTTCTTTAGAGGGTGCGGAGTTCGTCTGGAAGTATTATGACGGTTACTATACAAAAGACAATCTTCCATCAGAACCAACACGCACATGGACGACAAAGACAATCGCTGAAAAAGACAGCAACAATGAAGTCCATTACATCACAAGATTAGCCGATTCCTACAAGGTATTGGGTGACAGCTTCTATACACAGAATGGTACTATCTGCTTGCCGCTTGGTACTATCACTGTAGAAGAAAAGACAGCTCCAAACGGTTACTTATTGGAGGGTGCTTATATGCAGGCTGCCGGAAGTTCTGAACAGATAAAAGGTGTCTATGTGGCACAGATTACAGAAGATGGTGAGCTTGCAGCGTTAAGCGGCAGCAACCAGTATTCCGTATTAGACAAGGTTATCCGTGGCGGTGTCAAAATCCAGAAACGTGACCTTGAAACCAAAGATACAAAAGCACAAGGCGGTGCGACTTTGAAAGATACTGCCTTTGAAATCATTTCCTTAAATGATAACGCTGTCTTGGTAGATGGCAAGTTATACAACAAGAATGAAGTCGTCAAAACAATCCATACTGGCGTTGACGGTATCGCTACAACTGCCGCCGATACATTACCATACGGAAAATACCGTATTGAGGAAAGCAACGCCCCAGAGGGATATTTGACGGACGGTGCAAAACCGATTGAATTTGAAATCACAGAAGATGGAAAAATCGTGGATTTAACAGATGAAGCACATTCCATCTACAACCAGATTAAGCGTGGAGATATTGAGGGTGTAAAAATCGGTGCTGGCACTCACAAGCGACTTGCGAATGTTCCCTTTAGGATCACAGGCAAGACGACTGGTGAGAGCCATATCATTGTGACAGACGCAAATGGTCAGTTTTCCACTTCCTCTGATTGGGTATCTCATAAGCAGAATACCAACGCCGGAAAGACCAGTGAGGACGGTATCTGGTTCGGTACTTCCACACCAGACGACAGCAAAGGTGCATTGCTCTATGATACTTACACAATCGAAGAATTACGCTGCGATTCCAACAAGGGAATGACGCTAATTCCGGCATTTGATGTAGTGGTGTCAAGAAATAAAGTAGTCGTGGATTTAGGTACGCTTACAGATGAATACGAGCCAGAAATCACTATCCATACGACTGCCACAGATAAGGTGACAGGTGAAAAATCAATCGTTGCTGGAAAGAACGTGACTATCGTTGATACTGTGACTTTAGATGGTTTGACAAAAGGCACAAAATATCAGTTGAAAGGCTGGCAAATGGTGAAGTCTGAAAACGCACAGCTTTTGATTGGCGGTGAACCTGTAGAAAGTGACTATACCTTTACTGCAAAAGATTCTAGCATGGAAGTCCAGATTGCCTTTACATTCAATGCCAGTGAGCTTGCAGGAAAAGACCTAGTAACATTCGAGGAATTATACGATTTATCCAATCCAGACGAGCCTACAAAGGTGGCAGAACACAAGGACATTGAGGACGAAGGGCAAACAGTGACGATTACGGAACGTATCATCACTATGCACACAATCGCTACCGATAAGGCAACAGGTGAAAAGACGATTGAAGTAGACGACAAAGTAACTATCGTTGATACGGTCACTTTAGACGGTTTGGAAAAAGGCGTGAAATACACTCTTAAAGGTTGGGAAATGGTGAAGTCTGAAAATGCAGAACTTCTAGTGAATGGTAAGCGTGTAGAAAATGACCTTACCTTTACTGCCGAGGATTCTAAAATGGAGGTTCAGATTGAATTTATATTCAATGCTTCGGAGCTTGGCGGCAAAGAGCTTGTGACCTTTGAAGAATTATATGACGTAACCAATCCAGACAATCCTATCAAAGTAGCTGAACATAAGGACATCAAGGACGAGGGGCAGACGGTAACTATCAAAGAGAAGCCAGAATCCCCTACGACACCAGAAGAACCTAGCACACTAACAAAGACAAGCGATTCACCAAAAACAGGTGATAATACGCCATTTGTCGCATTATTCGCTATGATGGGAATTTCTGCTGTTGGTCTTATCTTTGCCGGATATAAGAGATTCCGCAGAGTAAAGAAATCTGACTGATACGGGAGGTAACAGCTTATGAAAGCAACAACCCGTTCACCGCCTATGATGGAAACGTCAGTCTGTGGCTGACATTATATCTAACTTCTGCTTGATTACGATTTATCTTTCTGAATGGGGATTGTCAAGGGCGCTTTCAGCACAACGCTTGCCCTTGATAATTCACAGGCAGACAGATATTATCTCGATAGCAGAATGACACTATATAACAAATCAATCAAAATCAAAAAGAAAAGAGGTAAACAATTTATGGAATTAAAACACGTTATCCCAAACATGGAAAAGACATTCGGGAACTTAGAGTTTGCAGGTGAGAATAAGGTGGAACAGCGTAGGATCAACGGACGTATGACGGTTGTTTCCCGCAGCTTCAACCTTTATTCGGACGTACAGAGGGCAGATGATATTATCGTGGTGCTGCCTGCTTCTGCTGGTGAGAAGAATTTTGAATCAGAGGAAAAAGTAAAACTTATCAGTCCCAAAATCACCGCAGAGGGTTACAAAATCGGTACAAGAGGATTCACAAACTATATCTTATCGGCTGACGATATGGTGAAAGCATAAGGAGGTAGAAACATTATGAGATTAGCAAACGGAATCATCATTGACAAGGAAAAGACTTTCGGAGTATTGAAATTCTCCGCATTAAGACGAGAGGTACATATCCAGAATGAGGACGGTACGGTTTCTCAAGAAATCAAGGAACGTACCTACGATTTGAAGTGTACGGAGCAAGGACGCATGATACAGGTGAGTATTCCGGCTTCTGTTCCGTTAAAGGAATTTGACTACAACACAGAGGTGGAAATCATCAATCCTGTAGCTGATACGGTGGCAACCGCTACATTTCAAGGTGCAGACGTTGACTGGTATATCAAAGCAGATGATATTGTCTTGAAGAATAAGAACGGTCAGCCAGCCGGAAATAACCACGCTCCCAACAATCCGCAGCAGCCACAGCATAAAAAATAAGGAAAGGATTTAGCCTATGCCACAATTCAATAAACGTAGGAATCGTATCAGAGCCAGTGACAAATCGCTGGTTTTTCGTTTCTCGGCTGGTTCGTTGCTCCTGCTGTTCCTTGCGGTGGTTATGCTGCTGAACCTAAAAACAATCATCACTACGGACTGGAAAGTAATCTCGCTTTTTCAAGATGGCAGTGTCCATCTGACGGTCACACCATATAGGATAATGACTATCGTTTTGGCAGCTTTGGTCTGTGTACTGGCTACCCTTTTCTATCGCAGATTCCAGTATGACAGAGTGAAACAGCTCTTTCACCGTCAAAAGCTGGCTCGTATGCTGTTGGAAAATGGCTGGTATGAATCGGAATCCACACAGGATAGCGGATTCTTCAAGGACTTGCCAGCTACTACTAAAAAAGAGAAAATCACCTATTTTCCAAAACTGTATTACCATATGGAGCATGGACTTTTATATATCCGTACGGAAATTACATTAGGGAAATATCAAGACCAGCTTTTACACTTGGAAAAGAAGCTGGAAACAGGCTTATACTGTGAGTTGGTTTCCAAAGAATTGAAAGACAGCTATGTGGAATATGTGCTGCTCTATGATACGATTGCGAACAGAATCACTATCAATGAGGTACAGGCTGAACATGGCAGCTTGCGTCTGATGAAAAATGTCTGGTGGGAGTATGACAAGCTCCCACATATGCTAATTGCTGGCGGCACTGGTGGTGGTAAAACCTACTTTATCCTTACTATCATTGAAGCTCTGCTCCGCAGCAATGCGGTCATGTATATTTTAGACCCAAAGAACGCCGACCTTGCGGATTTGTCCGTTGTCATGCCGGAAGTCTGGTACAAGAAAGACGATATAACCGCCTGTATTGACAGATTCTATGACGGTATGATGGCAAGAAGTGAAGCAATGAAGCTCATGGAGAATTACAGGACAGGTGAAAACTATGCCTATTTAGGACTATCGCCCCACTTCCTTATTTTTGATGAATATGTGGCGTTCATGGAAATGCTCACCACAAAGGAAAATGCTGCTGTTCTTAACAAGCTGAAACAGATAGTCATGCTCGGACGACAGGCAGGATATTTTCTCATTCTCGCCTGTCAGCGTCCAGACGCAAAGTATCTCGGTGATGGAATCCGTGACCAGTTCAATTTCCGTGTGGCTCTTGGGCGTATGTCGGAGCTTGGGTACAGTATGATGTTCGGTGAAGTAGACAAGGACTTTTTCTTGAAGCAGATTAAAGGGCGTGGCTATGTTGATACGGGAAACAGTGTCATATCCGAGTTTTACACTCCCCTTGTACCCAAAGGACATGACTTTTTAAAAGAGATAGGAAGATTGTCACAAAACAGGCAGGACGGACAGGCGGCGTGCGAAGCGAAAGACGCAGGTACGGACTAGCCTGTGTTGGGGTGGCGTAAGCCGCCCCAACCATCTGCCCCCGTTATCTAACAGGGGGGCACAAATTATCTGGAAACAGTCAATTACATATCAAAAAGTCCTTGAAAACAGAGGACTTTTCAAACATTCAAAGGAGTGTGACAAAATCGGTAACTGTCACATTTCTTTTTCGATTGGAGGGATTGAAACTGAATGATACCGATTGGATAAACGATTTTAAGGAAAAACGGACGCAGTACGGCGTTTCCCAGAATCGTCTTGCGGTCATGGCTGGTATCAGTCGTGAGTATGTCAGCAGGATTGAATCTGGAAAAGTAGCCTTGACAGAAGAAATCAAGGGGAAATTCACGGACGCTCTGGAAAAGCTGAATCCAGAGAATCCGTTGGAAATGGTCTTGGATTACGTCAGAATCCGATTCCCCACACAGGACGTTCGGCACGTTGTTGAAGATATTCTGCAATTAAAGCTGGATGTAATGATACATGAGGACTACGGATTCTACTCCTATGCGGAATATTATGTGCTTGGTGATGTGTTCGTGCTGACATCACCCGATAAAGAGAAAGGCACACTGCTGGAGCTGAAAGGCAAAGGCTGTCGGCAGATGGAAAGTTATCTGCTGGCACAGCATAGGAGCTGGTATGACTTTCTCATGGACGCTCTGATGGAAGGAGGTGTGATGAAACGTCTTGACCTTGCCATCAACGATATGGCAGGAATCTTGGATATTCCAGAGCTGACAGAGAAATGCAACCGTGAAGAATGTATTTCCGTATTCCGCAGCTTCAAGAGTTACCGCAGCGGTGAGCTGGTGAGAAGCAATGAACAGGACAGATACGGAATGGGAAATACGCTTTATATCGGTTCGCTCAAATCAGAGGTTTATTTCTGTATCTATGAAAAGGACTATGAGCAGTATGTGAAATACGATATTCCGATTGAAGATACGAAAATCAAGAACCGTTTTGAAATCCGGCTGAAAAATGAGCGAGCCTATTATGGGGTGCGTGACCTGCTGACCTACCATGACGCAGAGCGTACCGCTTTTGACATTATCAACCGTTATATGCGGTTCGCTGACAAGGAGGTGGAGAAAAGACGCAGCGAATGGAAGACCAATGAGAAATGGGCGTACTTTATCGGCTCTGATCGTGGGCGTTTGAAATTGACGACCAAACCAGAGCCTTATATGCTCACTCGGACGCTGAACTGGATAAGCAGACAGGTAGCTCCCACTTGGAAAGTCTTACAGAAGATTGACAGTGCCAATGGCACAACTTATCTCAAAGACATTTTAGACCATGCGAAGCTCACCGAGCGTCATAAAAAGCTGATTGAACAGCAGACAACTTCCACAGAGGAAATGATTACAGAAACGGAGGAATGACAACATGAAGCATATCTTATTTGATTTATTCCTGTTCTCACTTGGAGCAGGTGTGGTGTTGATGTGTCTGGTACAGGCAGGAGCAGCCGCAGAAAGAGAAATTGAAATGATGGAAAGGAGCAGAAAATAATGAATTTCGGACGGAACTTATACAACTGGTTTTTATCTAACGCACAGAGCTTAGTACTCATGGCAATCGCTGTTATCGGCGTGTATCTTGGATTCAAGCGTGAGTTTTCCAAACTTATCGGATTCTTGGTGATTGCCTTAATCGCTGTCGGCTTGGTGTTCAATGCTTCTGGCGTGAAAGACGTACTGTTGCAGTTATTCAATAAGATTATCGGGGCGTAATGCTCTGATAATCGGAAATGGAGGACAACATGAAAAAAGATATTTTTGAGGATATGAAAGACTATATCGGCTGCAATGATGTTTCCGACCTGCCTTACCGCAAGCGTGAAGTGTGGGAAGAAATCAAACGACAGCTACCGCTTAAATATCCTAAAGAACAGTTAGAAAAATTCTCTCATTATGTGTTCGGTGTAGATTATGCTGTTATAATGGGAATACTGGATATGATGAAAGGAAGTGACAGACCATGCAGGAAATGCGAATCTACCTGTTAAACAATACAAAACCGTATCGTGAGGGTGACGAAGAATATTCCGGTGCTTGGTTCAACTGCCCTGTGGACTTTGAGGAAGTCCGAGAAAAAATCGGCGTAGAACATGAAGAACAGATTGAGATTGCAGACTATGAGCTGCCCTTTGACTTACACAGTGATATGCCACTTTGGGAAATCAACGCCAACTGCCGCATGGTGCTGGAATTGGAGGGTACGCCTATCGGCAATGAAATGAAAGCCATTCAGCAGAAATGGTTTTCCAGCTTCGAGGAATTTATCGACCACAAGGACGAGATACGCTACTATGATGTGGGTGACGGTGCTGCTCTGGCAGAATACCTTATCCGTGAAGAATATGTTTTTGGTGAGATTCCTCACGAACTGTTGAAACATATCGACTATCACTCCTATGGTAGTGAGCTGGAAATGGACGACAGATACTTATTTACCACAAGCGGCGTATTCCGCTATCAGTAAAGGGGTGATGTGGTATCGAAGAAATGCGAATCTATATCGCCAATCTTGGGAAATACAACGAGGGTGAGCTTGTGGGTGCGTGGTTTACGCCGCCCGTTGATTATGACGAGATGGCAGAACGTATCGGCTTGAATGACAGATGCACAAGCTCACAAGGCTTGTTTCCATGACAAGTAAGAGCAGTTCGGGGATTTCCATAGCGTCAAGCCCGCTTTGCATGGAAGCAAGGGCGGCGGCAACATCAATCTCTGTGCTGCCGCCGATTACCCCCGCCGCGCCGGAAACAACGTGCTGCGCCATATCGAACACCGCCATAGTGATGTCAAAGGTGTGCGTCACAAGGTAGACTGCCACAAACGCCTTGAACACCCACTTGAAGAACATGGAAGTGTCAACGTCGTGCATATTGTTCTTTTCCGTTACCATGCTGATAAGCTCATAGCATAGGACGTAGGTAATGACAAGCCCCGCAATGGGTACGATTACATTCTCACTAAGCGTCTGTATCATGGAGAATATATTTGCGTTCCACCCTTGCGGGGTCTGCCCTACCTCTGCGGCGATAGTGCCGACTTTCTCGTTCACGTCCCCGAACATAGTTGACAGATTACCGTTTATGGCTCCTATGAGGATTTCCTTTATCCATTCGTTAATCGCGTCAAGTATGCTCTGCATAAGCCTTTACCCGCGCTTCTTAACCGAACAGCCCGGAAAGCAGCGGTACAAGGGTCATGCCAATAAGGGCAACGCCGCCGCCCGCCATAAGCTGTTTTATCCCCAACTAGGTGTAAAACTCTGCTCGATGGCGGGCGGCGGCGTACAAAAATCTATATGGTGTTTTTAAGAGAACCGTCCCGGCGGGACAGGTCAGGCAGT